>CANDJC010000001.1 GCA_947384955.1 uncultured Eubacterium sp.
TCACAGCCTTGCCGCAGAAAACTTAGAACTTCCTGCTTTTTGGAAGCGGAACATCCGAAGGAAAACCTTTCTCCGCCCAGCGTCCGTTCCGCCAATACCCCCACCCACCCATCCATAATCCCCAATTTCCACCATAAAAAGGGAGCACATAAACATGATTAAAATAGCTATCTGCGACGATGAACAGGCCCTTGCCTCCGCAAACAGAAAATTAACAGAGCAGTACATGAAAGACAGCCAGGAACCAGCCATTCTCGAAGAATACAGCAGCGGAGAATTCCTGTTAGCAGATATTCAGGAAGGCGCATATTTTGATTTAATTCTCTTAGACATTGAAATGCCGCGCAAAAGCGGTATGGAAATTACTCCGCAGATAAAGCAGTATCTCCCGAATGTGCTGATTGTCTTTATTACCTCTCACTTAAAGTATGCCATAGATTCATTTGCATTATCTATTTTCCGCTACATTCCCAAACAGGAACTAAAGCCCCGTCTGGAGCAGGCGCTGCATGATGCGCTGCATTACATAAAACTGGAGCAGAATGATGTCTATACGATTCAGACGCAGACCCGTCTGGAGAAAATTCTGTTAAAGGACATTTTATATATTGAAAAGAGCGGAAAAAATGCATTAATTGTAACATTTTATAATCAGACGAAGGTTCGCAAAAGTTTATCCCAGGTATATGAAGAAATAAACCGGGATGAATTTATTTACATCGACAGGGGATGTATCGTCAATATCATTCATGTCATGCAGATAAAAAATGGGGAAGCAGTATTAAAAAACGGCGAAGCTAAGGCTGTCAGCAGGTCGCATGTCCAGCCGGTAAAAGAAAAGATTGCTGCATTCTGGGGGAAAGAACTTTGAATATACTCATGATGACAATAGAAATACTGGCAACTGTTTTCGAAGGATATATAGGAATCATGTTTGCCGGGCTGTTATTAGAAAGCAGATATAGGGAAAAAAAGCGGCGGCTGTATGCGGTTATGATATCTGCCGGGCTTTCTGTTTTTGTCACTCTTTTCAACAGTGCTGCGTTATTTTCGTATGTCACAATTGCTTTTGGCATTATCAGTATTTCGGCTGCTTCGTTCCTTTTATATCGGTGTAAATTTACGCATGCACTGCTGATTACGGCATTTTATTTTATGTGTATGAATTACCTGGATTTCCTGGCGATTACGCTGACAGGGGCTTTTCTGCATGACCCGGATTATTCCAGGACGGTAGTTTCGGAATACGGATTTATGAGAATCAGGCAGATGTTTATCTGTAAAGGCCTGTCAGGTGCCGCATATCTGTGTGCAAAGCATTTTATCAAAGGGAAATTCAGGCCGGATTCCATGAAACATTATATGATGCTTACGGCAGCGGGAGGAATCGGAGTAGTATATCTGATGGAAAGCTCTATAGAGCAGGTAAATGATACAGATGTAATCAGCTGGATAATATTCAGCGTAATGACGCTGTTTAGCTGGATTTTAGTTTATTTGTATGAAAAGAGCAGACACGAGGCAGATATGATGCGCTTTATGGAAATGCGAAACGCACTGCTGGAAGAAAACTATAAAAATTTAAGTGCGGCATATTCTGCGAATGCAAAGGTTTATCATGATTTTCATAACCATATTCACATTCTGCGTCAGTATTTAATGCGTGCGGATACAAAAAGCGCACAGGAATACTTAGACAGTATCAGTGAGCCGGTAAAATCACTGCTGGAGCGTACCTGGACAGGCAATGAAGTGATTGATGTTATTATAAACAGCAAATTAAAAAAGATGGAAGAACATAACATACAGACACATATCAATGTGGAATTTCCGAATAACAGCGATATACTGCCAGGCGATATATGCACGATACTCGGAAATCTGCTCGACAACGCGATTGAGGCATGTCAGAAAAATGAAAAAACAGAAAATAAATGGATTCATATCACAATCCGAATCGTAAACGCGATGCTTATATTTAAAATCGTAAACGGAAATGAAAAGGCGCTGCAAATCAGGAATAAGCAGCTGGTAACATCAAAGGCAGACGAACGGTTTCACGGCTGGGGACTGAAAAGCGTAACGTCAGCTGTGGAAAAATATGAGGGAGTCTTACAGCATACCATTGAAGAAGACAGAGTGACTGCGGTTGCTGCGCTTAATTATAATATTGTGAATAGGTGCTGATTTTTCACAGGTTTAAACAAAAAAGAGACTTTGAAGGATATTCTTCAAAGTCTCTTTTTTTACCAAATAAGGTCATTTTCATGCAGAATAAGGACAGAATCAAAATTGATATGCTGTTTTGTATATAATACGGTTAGAAAGAAAGTCAGTAAAAGACAGGAGGATATTACAATGAATGAGAAACGGAGATTATATGCAGGAATTATTTTTACAGCTGTTTTCGCAGCAGGGGGATTTGTATACGCGGCGGAAGAAGCCTGGATATATGCGGCAGCTTTTCTGGCAGCAGGATTGATTTTTGGGTACCGGGCATTAAAGGAAATAAAGAGCTTAAAAGAAAAAAAGGATAAAAATTAAGGAGGACACAGGGATGTTAGAGTTTCAGAATCTTTCCGTATGGTATACCAGGCAGGCATCCCGTATCGAAAGTGTTTCGCACAGCTGCGTAAGGTACGAAAATAAAAAGAATATCATACAGCATGCAGATTTTTGCATTGATGCAGGCAGCACGGTCGGGTTATTAGGAGTCAACGGAGCCGGAAAAACGACGTTCATCAATACCCTCAGCGGAATACACTCAAAGTATGAAGCTGCCGGCATGCGGTTCCGGGATAAGGAAATCACGCCGATGGACCATGAATTTCGCCTGTTAAGGTATACTGTATTTACAGATGAACAGGCATTTAAATACTGGACATTTTCTGAATATACAGCTTATATAGAAAAAGTTTATCAAAAGAAAACAGATGCGGACTATCTGGATTATCTGATAAACGGATTCCGGTTTGGAGAGTACAGGCACGAATTTATCAAAAATCTGTCCACCGGGAATAAAAAGAAAGTATTTCTGATTACAGGACTGGCTCTGCAGCTGCCTCTGCTGCTTTTAGACGAACCGTTAGACGGGCTGGATTTTTCTTCTTCAGAATTTTTGTACGAGGTACTGCGGGAACATAAAAAGTATGGGAGCGTTCTTATGAGCTCGCATATAGCAGAAAGTTTTGAACAGACCTGCGATAAAATACTGCTTTTGGATAAAGGCAGAATCAGCAGCAGAATGATAACCGGGCATACAGATATCCGAAAGGAATTAAAGGAGTGGCTTTATGAGTGAAATAGAAATGTTTTTGCGGGATTTTATAACCCCGGCTAAGATAAAAAAGTATGCGGTATCTGTATTTTTGTTTGCGGTATTTATTCATATTTTCTTTGGGAACAATACCATTTTCCGGCTGAATGATACGGCTGGCAGCATGATAGGAACAGGTATTGCATTTACGTCTGCAGCCTATGTAATTAATACGTATCCCACAGCAGAAAATATTGGATTTTATCTGACGCTGCCGGTAAAAAAATGGAGAATGTTTAGCGCATACTTTTTTGCCCTCTGGATTAGCATGCTTATTCAGAGAATCTCATTTTTGATACCTGTAATAGCGGAATTTTGCAGTCACGCCGCTGAGAATCTGCTTCTTCTGATTCTGAATTCGGCTGCCGCTGTACTCGTAAATATCGGGATTTTCTTAGGAAAAAATTCCAAAAACAAAAGTATTTTCATATGCAATCTTGTATTAGCAGCTGCTTTATTTCTGACAGGGGGACTGAAAGTGAATTCCGGCTGCAAAGCGGTACTGGCAGTTCTTTTCGGTGCGGGAGCTGCGGCATCGTTTGTAAAAAGGAACGTAACAGACCTGATTCTGATATCGGAACCCAGAAGAAAAGCCCGCAGAAAATGCATATCCAATTATTTTTGGAGAGTGGCCGTAACAGAGAAAATATATCTGACCAATACGGCATGCATCCTTGCATTTCTGTTCGTTTTAGGAGCAGCCGGAAGACAGAATCCGATACTGATAAATCTGCTCTGGTGCATCGGGGCCGTGAATACGCCTTTTCTGACAATGATATCCGCGGATATTAAGACATCGCGCCATATTGATATGCTTCCGGTAAAAAAGAACAGCATATATAAGCAGTATTTCATGTTTTTGATGAGTTATTTTGTGCTGATTAACAGTATCATTCTAATAGCGAAAAATATCGTTATCAAAGAAGCGTTTATCAAAGAAGCGTTTATCAAAGAAAACTTAATAGAAGATGTTTTCATTGCCGTGCTGCTGGCTCTTTTCGAAACCATTCTGGCAGTCATGCTGGAACAGAAATGCAGAATCAGGGAGTGGCAGACAAAGCAGGAGCTGTGGAAGAATCCTAGAAAATATGTACTTCCGCTGGCGGTATTTGCTGCTGTATCCATTTGCTGTCAGATTTCAAAATTACTGGCAATCTCTGCCTGAGCCGGAGCGGGGCCTCAAAAATGACGTTCTACTGCGTGACATAAGAAGAATTTTATAGTATAATTTAAAAGAACTTGTGGGAGGTGATAAAGTGGCTTCTGTTAAAATTACTCAGGCTGAAGCTGATAGATTGTTAAAAATGCTAAAACGTTCATTAATATCTGAAACAAGCTTTCCGGCGAAAGGAGAAAGTACGGAGTTTCATGTTGCAGGAGATAGTAAACAGGATATATTTGCTATTAATATTTTTAGAGGTAAATTGAATCGTTTGAAGTATAACATAGGTGCACGTATTGTAAAAAACGGCATATTGTTATTAGAACTGCATATGAATCCGTCCAATGTTCATCGCAATCCTGATGGTGAAAAAATTACAGGAAGCCACTGGCACGTATATAGTGAAGAATATGGAAGACTTTGGGCCTTTCCTGCTGAAAATATGGATAGTGAGGAATTTGTGGAAAATACAATGCTGTTTTTAGAAAAATTCAATGTAATTGAAATTCCGGCTATCAGTTTTCAGATGGAGTATATATGATGTAAGGAGGTATCATCTTGAAAATTCAAAAACTCATTGATGATTATACATCTTGGTTAAGAAGTGAAACTGCTTTTGAAAAAATTGGAGAATATTATGAGATTACGACACCGTATCTTAATAATGCCAATGATTATTTGCAAATATATGTAAAACAAGATGGCAATGATATTTTTTTTACAGACGATTGTGCTACTATGCATGGTTTGAAGATGCAAGGGTTTCAGATGACTCCAAATCGCAAAATCTGTCTTGAACGAATATTATGTCAATACGGCGTAAAACTCAATGGAGATGAATTAATTGCAAATGCACCTATAAATGGATTTGCACAAAAAAAACATTTATTTATACAAGCCATGCTAAGAATAGATGATATGTTTTCGGTTTCTAAATCAAAAGTATCCTCTTTCTTTTTAGATGATATACAGGATTTTTTTATAGAAAGAGAGATTTATTATTCTGATGATGTGCAGTTTACAGGAATTTCTGGTTTTGCTCATAATTATGATTTTTTGTTACAAAGAACTAAAACAAAGCCTGAAAGGTTATGTCAGGCAGTGAATAATCCAAATAAATCCAGTATGGGAAATATACTTTTTGCATGGAACGACACAAAGCCTGCAAGAAAAAATGAAAGTCAGCTTATTGTTATTCTAAACGACCAAAATAGTATAGCTAAGGGTGTTGAAGATGCATTTTTAAATTATGAAGCAAAAGTCATTCGATGGAGTGAGCGAAACAGGGAAGATAACATCGCTTTACTTTCTGCATGATAATACTGTTTTATGGGCAGCTGTTTAAAGGGACTGTTTTCCCGCAGTCCCTTTAGAGATTTATGAAACCCTCTGATTCATTTTCTTTTAAATAAAGTTATTTCTTCACCTTAACCTTTTTCACATTGCTCCATGGCCCATAATGTTTTACGCCATCTACTTTCTGATACGTTCTGACTCTTACATAATAAGTTTTTCCCTTTTTCAGACCGGTAATGGACTTTGAATCTGTAAAAACTCCGGCATTTTTCAGCTTTGTCTTGCTGGCTGGGAACTTATTTGTGGTAGAATAAGCAATCTGGTAACCGTCGCCGTAAGCATCCCATACCCATGCGGCCTTTATCTTGCCTTTTCCGGTATTCTTCACACTTTTCAGCTTCACTTTTTCTACTGTCACAGGGTCGTCTGTATCATCCGGGTCCGGCTCGCTGATATCAATATTGCTGTAATCGTCATTTCCGCTGTTTCCGGTATTTGTACTTCCGCCGCCTGTTGTTCCAGGGTTCGTATCAGGAACAGTGACAGGAGGATTCGGCGCAGGCTGTGTATTCAGATAAGTCCAGTGCGCATAAACGCTGCTGTTGGAATTAAAAACCGTAGAAGTCGTTATCTGATTACCGCCGCTTGCAGCCGAGTACCAGCCGTCAAATCTGTAATTTTCCCGGTATGCATTAGGAAGGGAAGAAAGCTTCTGATTTACTGTAACAAAGGACGAAACCCCGTCAACAGTTCCTCCGTTTCCATAGAAAACAATCGAATATTCCGAGGCTCTTTTGGTTGTAAACGAGCCGGTCAGAGATTCAATTCTGTCATTATCCGTAGTGTAATATATTTTAAAATAGTAAGTAGTATTCGGTGTTAACCCGGTTAACGGCACGGTAAGTACGGAAGTAGAAGCATAGCAGTTCATTACACGGGTATCCGGCATATAAGAGCTGCTTGTACCCATTGTAATACCGTAAGTTCTGACATAACGAAATGGAATCGTAGCTGTAACCGTTGCAGTGGTGTCTGTAACCTCAGAGGTCGTAAAATTTGAAAAGACAGAGGAATACGTCGATTCCCACTGTGCGTATACTGCTGTATCATTGTAAAATACGGTGCTCGAAGTTACCAGCGTCCCTCCCGATGGCTGCGTATACCAGCCTTTAAACGTATAGCCGTTTCTCATTACATTCGGAAAACTGACAATTCTCTGATTTACAGTAGTCTGCCGGGTATTCTCGTTCGAGTTGCTGTAATCAGAATAAAAAGTAACCGTATATTCCCTGTAGCCGGAATTATTGCCGGAACTGCCAGGAGAATATGTGGAAAGTGTTTCAACATTTACAGTCTGTCTGTTGTTATTGGCTGTTGTAGGAACTGTATTCGGGAAAGCAGCATAACCAAATTCCTGTACCCAGTAATGTCTTCCATTGTAATAAACATGCCCGATGCCAATCGCATTAAATGATTCTCCAAGCATATTCCGGCGGTGTCCCTGGCCGGAATACTGTTCATTTGTTTCTTTCCAGCCCTCAAATGCCGCTGCCGCAGTCGGATAGCCGGATGCAATATTCTCGCCTTTATAGCTGTAAGTGTTCGAACTGCCGTAAGCTGTAAAACAGTCTGTGCCGTTTGGCCTTGTATGGCTGAAAGAAACCGCAATTTCAGCGGCCCGCAGCATGGCAATTCTTTCCAGCTCATAATCGTACTGGAGATATGATAAATTTGAATATACAACCCGGTCGGAATTTGACTGGTTCCAGGCCCATGCTTCCGATGGATTCGTGCGGAATGAATTTACCATTTGCAGCATATCCCTTGCTTCTGACTGTCCGTACTGCAGGTCAATGCCAATCGTTGTGGTTGCCTTTGCAGACTGCGGGGATACACAGAAGCAGAGGAAGAATGTGCACAGAAAGATGGTTGTGATGTGTAGTAATTTTTTCATAGGTTTTCCTCGCTTTCTTGTTTGATATATTCAGAATACCACATATATTTTGGGGAATCAATGATGGATTGGGTTCTTACAGTTTTGTTATATTTTAAGCAGGGGTTTTTTGGAGGAGGGGGGTTGGATGCCCGGACGCCGGATGATGCGGAAATGCCCTGGCTTCCAGTTCCGGCTCCAGAATGTTAAGAAGCCCTAGGCATTCTGCGTTTACGCTGTGGTACCGGACGGACGCGGCACCTATTCGCCCTGGCTGATGCCAGCAGCTACCGGTGCCGCTGCGGCTTTGCCGCCTGGTTTTTGAGCAGAATGCCAAGGGCTTCTAAACATTCTTCCAATGTCACTGGAAGCCAGGGCATTTCCGCATCATCCGGCTGGTTTTGGTAAGGTTTACATGTGGATTTGCAGATGTATTGGAGAAATTTGCGTTTATTATGAATGGGGGCTGACAGTGGAATGCCAAGGGCTTCTGAATATTCTGGAACAGATGCAGAAAGACCGGCCAAATCCCGTCTGCTGTCGTCCGGGTATCTGGAAATCCCCCCTGAAACTGCATTAACATTTAGTAGAAAGCGTAGCAAAATAAGAAAAATAAAAGAAAAGCTGTCAGAATATTTTAACCGCCTTGGAGGAAAAATAGCATGGAGAAGGTAAAGAGATATTTTAATACAGAAGGTATATGCCGCCCGGGGTATCATTACATGGTGAATATAGATAACAGGCTGAAACAAATCAAGGAGTCTTTTGTTGACAGAGGAAAATATTTTGTAATTAACAGAGGAAGGCAGTATGGAAAGACAACTATGCTGCAGCTTCTGGCGGATGATTTAAAGGATGAGTATATTGTTGTTTTTATGGATTTTCAGGAAATAAGTTCTGCTGATTTTCGAAATGAGGAGGCTTTTTCTAAAGTTTTTGCAAAGATTTATGTAAGGGCGTGCAGGGAACAGCAGACAGACGGGGTTGAAATGCTGACGGAGCCTTTGTGTCATTTTATAGAGGAAGAAAAATGTGCCGCGCTGCAGGAGCTGTTTGTAAAATTAAGTAAAGGGTGTGGAGATTCGTGGAAGAAAATCGTGCTTATCATTGATGAAATTGACAGCGCGGGCAATAATCAGGTAAAAATCTTAAACTGAAAATCCGGCCGGATAAGCAGCATCAGTATAATGGTCCGTGGAATATAGCGGCAGATTTTGATATGGATATGAGCTTTTCGCCGCCGCAGATTAGCGGAATGAATAAGAATAAACAGACAGGAGTACGGAAAATACAGGCAGGCGGTAAAGTAATCATAGAAGCGGCTGTATAAAGCGCCTGCGGTTCACTATTTTTCACAAAATTAGAAAAACAGCTAACAAAATCCCGAAAAGAGCCGATAAACAAGTTATAGAACTTCACAGAGCAATGAAATCACAAAATAAAATCATTGCTGTAAAATGTGGTTTTCTAAAATATATATTCAGGGATGAGACAATGAAAGGAGATGCCTATTATGCGTATAGATGCTTATAACCAGATCGCTACCTTATACAATACAACAAAGCCGTCTAAGGCAAAGAGTACCGCAGAAATCACCTCTGCACGTGATCAGGTTCAGATCTCAAGGGCAGGGAGAGATTATCAAATCGCAAAACAGGCAGTCGCAGCAGCTTCGGATATCAGGGAAGATAAAGTTGCAGAGCTTAAATCAAGCATAAAGTCTGGAAACTATGACGTTGATACTGGAGATTTTGCGAGTAAATTGTTAGCGAGCTATTATGCGGCTAATTGAAAAGTAACAGGAATGCGAGGATAAAAAGTGGCTAGTTTAATGGATGACCTGGTTCAGGTCTTAGCGAGCGAGAACGAAGAATATGAAAAGTTAGCTGAGCTGTCTAAGCAGAAAAAGCAGGTCATCATAGATGCCAATGTTCCGGCACTGGAAAAAATCGTAGATTTAGAACAGGATGTAACCAGCAGAATTCAAAATCTGGATAACCGCCGTATGAAAGTCATGAAAGACATGGCGGTTGTGCTGAATAAGCAGGAGAAAGATTTTACACTGGATACAGTGATTGAAATGTTAGACAGCCAGCCAAAGGAACAGGAACGGTTACAAAACGTAAAAAAACAGTTGAAGACGACATTAGCAGAAGTTCGGAAAATAAATGAACAAAACCAGACATTGCTGAATCAGGCTCTGGAAATGGTAGAGTTTGACCTGACTCTGTTTCGAAGCATGCGAACCGCACCCGAGACGGCGAACTATAATAAGAACGCTTATAATACGGGAGATATCTTAGGAGGCAGCGGTTTTGACGCAAAACAATAACGGACAGGAGTGTGAGCAATTATGGCAAATGGAATGGGTTCTATTTTTGTAGGGCATTCGGGGCTGAAAGCTTCTCAGGATTCGATTCATAATGTAGCGAACAACCTGGCTAACGTAAATACCCAGGGGTATGTACGTCAGCAGGTTGTTTTTCGTGATGCACGTTACAGCAATTTAGCATATTCCAAAAACAATTACAAAAAATTAATAGGACAGGGAACATCCATCGGGGAAATCGTTCATGCAAGGGATATCTTTCTGGATAAGGCGTTCCGCCAGGAAAACGGAAGGCAGGCTTATTATCAGGCGACCTATGATGCGATTGACGAAGTACAGAATTTCTTTCAGGAGTTAGAGGGCACCGCTTTCCAGCAGATATTAGACGGCGATGAAGGAAGCCTGTGGCAGGCGTTTGAAGAATTCTCAAAGGATCCGTCAGATATGGCGGCGCAGAACCTTGTGATTCAGAAAGCCAGCCTGTTTGCTACCCGCTCACAGGCAGTTTTCAAAGGCCTGATGGATTACCAGAAACAGATTAATATACAGATTTCAGATAACATAGATGATATCAATAAATATATCAAACAGATTTATCAGCTTAACATACAGATTACTTCCATAGAGTCCGGCGGACGCGAAACTGCGATGAATGAGCGCGATGCCAGAGACTATGCGATTGACCAGCTGAGCAAATATGGAAACATTACATATGAAGAAAAAAGAAACGGCGCTGTTGTAGTAAAATTCGAAGGCGAACAGGTAGCGGACGATATGTTCTGCTTTCAGATGGGCAAAAAGACCGACCGGATGACAGGCTATATTACGCCATACTGGCCGCATCTGTCCCAGGAAGAAGCCGGAAGATATCATGAAGTATTCGATTTTACAAGGGAAATCTGCACAGAATTCAATACAGATGTCGGAGAGCTGAAAGCGCTCGTACAGGCAAGAGGAACTACCGTATCGAATTTTAATGACATTCTGAATGCGGACGCGGATAAATACGACGCAACAACAGGCCTTTCGGTAATGCAGAATACCCAGGCAGAATTTGACCAGCTAGTTCATGGAATCGTAAAGCAGATTAATGACCTGCTTGCGCCGAATAAGAAAATGAACAGTCTGGTTGTAAGAGAGGAAAACCCGGACGGAACCTTTACTTATCTGCAGTACAGCAACGTAAAAGTCTTAAACGAGGAAAGCTGCTGCGTAGGCATGGACGGGAAAAAACCGCCTCAGGAGCTGTTTACAAGGTCCGGCTGTCCGCGTTATAAGGAAGTATCCGCCTTTGATGAAGAAACAGGCGAATGGCGTACATTTTATATGTACAATGAAGAAGACGTCAATGATTCCGAGCCTTATTATACAAGTAACGGACGTACCTACCGTGTATTTAATACAGACAATACAATGGTATCCACAGTACAGCTTCAGGAAACAAACGGCGTGCCGGATATCCAGAACGGAAAACTGGTCGTTACAAGCCGTACAGAGGAAAAACCGTATACACCGTGGGATAAGGAAGGAAATAAAAAATATACAGGACAGAAAATTAACGGCAGATGGATTATTAACGATGATTATGCCTACGATACGTCCAAACAGTACACATCGCTGGAAATAGAAGTTAATTTTAACCTGCTTACAGACATTAAAAATATACCGCACAAGCATGACAATCTGGAAATAGCCCATGATATGGCAATCAAGCTTGCGAATTTATGGGATAATAAAACACTGTCAATCAATCCGCGCTATACACAGTCAAAGTACAGCTATAGCGAATATTATAAGGAAATGGTCGGTGAAATCGGAATCGTAGGCTCCATGTACGGAACAACAGCAGAGAAGCTGGAAGGCACCGTATCGGCAGTGGAGAATCAGCGTAACGAAGTCATCGGCGTATCCTCAGACGAAGAGCTGACAAGGATGATTAAATACCAGAATGCTTATAACGCTTCGAGCCGTTATATTCAGACAGTCAGCGACATGATAGAGATGCTTGTAACAAGTCTCTAGCAGGCGGTCTGGAACATGAAGAAGTGTAACAGGTCTGCGGCAGGCAGTCTGAAATAAGAAGATGTGGCTGTTATACAAAGTATCTGACAGCATGAAACCCTCTGTTAAACGGGATGAAATGCTGGCATGATATAAGGACGTGAGGTGAATATATGAGTTCGACATTTTTTGGATTAAATATCGGCTGGTCTGCATTAAATGCATATTCAGCTTCTATCAATACAACAGCAAACAATGTATCCAACGCGAATACGCCGGGATACAGCAAACAGGTCGTAAACCTGGAAGCAAAAGCAGCGCTGCGCAATTACACATACGGCACACTGGGAAGCGGTGTGGATGCGGTTTCGATTACGCAGCTTAGAAATACCTACTATGACGTAAAATACTGGACGAACAACAGCAAGGTCGGACAGTATGAGAAAAAAGTATATTATATGGCGCAGCTTGAGAATCTGTACAGAGATGATTCCACAAACCTTGCAGGCTTTGAAAAACTGTACAGCAAGATGTTTAAAACAATGGACTCCTTAAAAGGAAGCCCGGCTGATTTATACATCCGCAACCAGTTTATCAACGATGCAAAGAGCCTGTCGGAATACTTTAACAGCATGTATCACAATCTGCAGGATATTCAGTCAGACTGCAACCAGGAAGTAAAAGCATTAGTTACAGATATTAATTCATTTGCACAGAAAATATCCATTATTAATGATAAAATTAACACAATTGAAATCCAGGGCAGGCGTGCCAACGAGCTGCGCGACCAGCGTGCTTATCTGCTTGACCAGCTTTCAGCAATTGTGCCGATTGAAATAGAAGAAACCGAAGTGCAAAACAGCAATGACCCGGATAATTACCTGGGCGGCACCAGATTCCGTGTCCGCTTAGAAGGCCAGCTTCTGGTAGACGGCAGCGATTATAACGAGCTGGAATGCTATGCGCGTACCGAGAAAGTGGCTCAGTGTGATATCGAAGGACTTTACGACATCCGCTGGTCCCATACCGGAAATGAATTCAATGCCGCCGGCTCCGAAACCATGTCAGGAGAGCTGAAGGCCGTATTAAACATCCGTGACGGCAACAATAAAGAAAATTTTCAGGGAACGATGACAAAGGTACAGGGCAATCGTATCACAATCGAAAACCCGAACATTACGAAAGTAGAAGCCATGAACATGCCGGCTTCCGGACAGATTACAATTGCGAACCGCACTTATACGTATTCCAGATTTGAAATGCGTGTAATTCCGGGCGCTGGTGAAAACGGCAAAGATAAATATGAATATGTATTTGACCTCGAAGGAGATAACGTCTCCTCTCTGGCTGGAAAAGCCGGCAGGGAAGCGAGTGTCGGACGCGTCATTGATTCCCGCGGCGTTCCGTACTATATGTCCCAGATGAACGAATTCCTGCGTTCTTTCTGCCGTAAATTCAATGATATGCAGATTTACGGAAAAGGCGACGGGACGACAGACAGCGACGGCAATCTGGTAGGCGAGCGTTATACCTTTGACGCTGACGGAAACGTCATTCCGAAAGAAATCGAATACAAAAACGGCGGCGTAGATACAGACGGCAGACAGACAGGCGCATTTTTTGTAGCGGTGAACACAAACGGAAATGAAAATACATTCTTAGATACGAAAAAATCTGACGGTGAAGAAGGCCAGCGCGTGAAATACGCATCCGATGCAGCTGGCGGAAATTATTATCAGATGACAGCCGGAAACATCTCTATCAGCAGCAAAGCGCTGGATGATTCCAATAATTTTGCGACATCCATACGTACCGATACGGATGAAAGCGAAGCCGGAATCGTTGACATGATGCTGGAATTAGAGACCAAAACGGTTATATACCGCGGCTCCGGCGGCGACCAGTTCCTTCGTTATATTATTTCAGATATTACTGTCGATGCACAGGAAGCAGAGATTCTGGCAGCCAATTATGCGGACATCAGCTCAACAGTCGATACTTACCGCATGTCCGTATCCAGTGTTGACGAAGACGAAGAGGGCTTAGATTTAATCAAATTCCAGAACGCCTACAACCTGGCATCAAAGATTATATCTACCATGAATCAGATGTATGACCGTCTGATTACACAGACAGGTGTATAAAGGAGGGAACGGCCATGATGCGAGTAACCAATTCCATGATCGTCAAACGGACGAAAACGAATATCAACAATAACAGATCCAAGGTAGACTACACAAACAACCAGATGTCTACCCAGAAAAAAATAACAAAACCTTCCGATAACCCGATTATCGCAATCCGCTCCCTGCGTCTGCGCAGCACATTAAGCACGATTACGCAGTATTATGAAAACAATATCCCGGATGCAGAATCCTGGATGGACTGTACAGAAACAGCTCTGACAAACATGAAAGACCTGCTTACCGACGCTTACAGCCGCGTTGTGTACGGTGCGACTGATGAGCTTGAAACGGAAGACAGACAGACAATCTTAAAAGCACTGCAGTCCCTGCAGCAGCAGATATACTGCGAGGGCAATGCAGATTATGCCAGAAGAACCGTATTTACCGGGTATAAGACGGACCAGAACCTGACGTTTATGAGCAATGCGGAAGCGAAGGATGAGCATTACGAGATTACGGAAAAATTTGATTACAGGGATGTTGAGAAGAAAAATTATTACGCGAACGGGTTTGATGATACATCAGACGAAAATCTGAAAAATAACGACCCGGAAGTGTTTCAAGAGGTAGAGCTTAACAGACTGCGGCTGGCGTATGATAAGATTTCAGAAGATGGAAATTCTCTAAATATTTCTTATGGTGATACGATTAATACCAAATTTGAAAAGAATAAAATTACAGTGGGCGTAAAAGGCGGTGGCAGCATTACTGCCGAACTGGAAGTTCAAAGAGATAATGCAGGCAATGTGTTGACAGATGCGGACAAGAATCCCCTATTAGCGTTAAAACAGCCGCTGACAGTCATACAGCCAGATAAGCCGGAAGGGAAGCAATATCATATTCATCAGACATCCACTGGCACAACGCCGCCATATACTTATGGCGTATATAAAAATGAGGACTGGGATACAGCGAATAATCAGCCCAAGGGCGGAGCTGTGCCAATAGAAACAGTGAATGTACAAGTGGCAGATAACAATACAAAACAGCCGACTCTGTCTGCAGGCGTTGGAACATCTGCTCCTATCAGTTGCCGGGTAACAGATACAAAATCGCTGCGTGATGCTGATTATAAAATTGGCAACAATGAAATTGTATTCGACCGTGAAAACGGTGAACTGATTTTCAGCGATACAGTTGCAGAAGTATTGGACTCTAACCGTGCAGATTTACAGTTTGATTATGATAAAAAAGGCTTTGAAGAAGGCGAGCTTCGCCCGGAATATTATTTCAACTGCAAGCGCTACATGAAAGACCGCGACGACATCACATATGAAAACTTTGATGAAAAAGGCAACTGGCTGACACAGGGTATTTTTTACAATATCGCAGGCGGCCAGCAGATGCAGATTAATACCGAAGCCCATGAAGTATTTAATTCAGACATCCGCCGTGACATCGATGAATTAATCGACATCGTAAGCACAGCAATTACAGCACAGACAACTGTAGATGAAATCAAGAAAAAAATCGATTCCGGGAATTATGAAGGAGATGATTTGAAAAAGCTGGAAAACTGGTATGATGCCGCTAAAAAACAGCTTGATTATGCAAAACAGAACATGCATGATACCTACAGCTCCTATATCTCAAGGTTCCAGGGCTATCTGGACGACGTCGATTTGGAAATCACAGATTTAGGCGGCCGCGGCGAGCGTGTAACGCTTACAAAGAACCGCATGAGCGTACAGCAGTCAACGTTCAAGGAATTGAAATCTATCAACGAAGACATGGATTTATCCGATTTAGTGATTAACTATACAGCAGCATCCGTTGCTTATCAGTGCGCACTGCAGGCTGCGGCTAAAATAGGTAAAATGACATTGCTTGATTTTATTTAATGAATATGAAAAGACATGGACGTCAGAAACATATATATGTTTTTGGCGTTCCTGTTTCTAAGGCTCTATCCATACAGAAATTACACATGTAAAAACAGATATACCAGAAACATCCATTTAAGAAATCAGAGGAGTATAGAATGAAGGCAGATACGAGATTATTTGGCGAAATTGATATACAGGATGATAAAATCATCACATTAAAAGAAGGAATCATCGGATTCCCAGATCTGCAGCATTTTACATTAATATTTGACGAAGAGAAAAAAGGCGGCGTAAAATGGCTTCAGTCCATGGATGACCCGGAATTTGCAATGCCAGTAATCAATCCGCTGGATGTAAAACCCGACTACAAACCGACCGTCAGTACAGAAGAACTGGAAGCACTGGGCGAAATGCCGATTGAGAGCACTTTTATCCTGGTTACCATGACAGTACCGAAAGAAATCGAAAAAATGTCTGTAAATCTGAAGGCCCCGTTTATTATTAACATGGAAAATCTGCAGGGGGCCCAGCTTATAGTAGAGGATGACTATCCGGTAAAGTATATGGTTTATGACATTCTGAATAAGAAAGAAAGCTCAGGTAAAGAGGAAAACTCAGATAAGCAGGAAAACTCAGATAAAAAAGAGAGCCCGGATAAAAAAGAAAAGAGGTGAGCAGGTATGCTGGCACTGACCAGAAAAAAAGGCGAAGCACTGGTGCTGAACAACAACATTGAAGTAACCATATTGGAAATCCGCGGGGACCAGGTAAAAATAGGCGTATCTGCTCCGAAAGAAGTGCCAATCTACCGCAAGGAAGTCTATCTTCAGATTCAGAAAGAAAACGAAGAATCTTCCAGCGCAGACAGCATGGAACGGCTGAAAAATTTGTTTTAATATTAATTTTTTTGGTACACGGACCGATATAAAAAGCAATAGGAGTAATAGGCGGGCCAGAACATTCGCATGGAGGTGATAATGATATGGCTATAGATGCAATGAATATGGCTGCAGTGACCTATCAGGGACGAGCGTCAGGTGCAGCAGGACAAAAAAACAAGACAGAAAGCAAGCCATCTGTCAAATCAGCCGCAGCAGAAGCTGCTGACAGGCCGGAAGAAAGCACAGCTGACTCGGAAATCAGACTGTTTGAGCCGTTAAGGGAAGGACAGGGTGAAAAAAAAGAGTATCAGGGCGGCAGCCAGCAGAATAACAAACAGCTTCAGCAGGCAGTTGAGAAATTCAGAGAAAACATGAATCATACGACAGAAGCCGTATTCGGGATTCATGAAGGCACGAACCGTGTTATGATTAAAATTGTAGACAAAGAGACAAAAGATATAATTAAAGAATACCCGCCGGAACAGACTCTGGATATGATACAGAAGGTGTGGGAGATGGCTGGTATTATGGTTGATGAGAAAATGTAGGAGGGAAGAATCATGACAATTAGAATTACAGGCATGAACTCAGGGCTTGATACAGATGCGATTGTTTCAGAACTTGTATCTGCATATCGGGCAAAAGGAGATAAATATACAAAGGCACAGACAAAGCTGTCCTGGACACAGGGTGTGTGGAAATCGCTGAATACGAAGATATTTAATTTTTATAAGAGTCTGGATAATCTGCGTCTGGGCAATACGGTCAGCAAGAAGACGACAGTTTCTGATTCTACGAAAGCGACTGTAACAGCAAGCAGCAGTGCGGTAAGCGGGACACAGACGTTAAAAATTGATTCGCTTGCAAAGGGCGGATATTTGACGGGTGCTGAGCTTAAAAAAACAAGTGCTTCATCTAAGGATAGTAAATTATCCTCGTCTTCCACGCTGTCAGAATTAGGAATTAGCGGTGAAGGAACAATAAAGATTGCGGGCAGTGAAGGCAGTAAAGATATTAAAGTGTCAGGGGATATGAAGATTAGTGACCTTGTAAAACAAATTAATGAATCAGGTACAGGTGTGAAAGCATCTTTTGATTCAGATAATCAGCGTTTCTTTATTTCTTCTGAAAAAACTGGAAAGGAAAATGATTTTAAGATTACAGGCTCAGATACAAAAGGAATTGCTGCCCTGGATAAACTGGGAATTACCAATGGTACAAAAGTAGAAGCAACCGATGCAAAGATTACTTTGAATGATGTAGAGTATACGTCATCTTCAAATACATTTAAAATTAATGGACTGACGATTCAGGCACAGGCAGTCACTGATGGAGAAGTATCTATTACAACAGACACTGATGTGCAGGGAATGTATGACAAGATTAAGAATTTCCTCTCAGACTATAATTCATTGATTAATGAAATGTCAAGCCTTTATAATGCAGAGTCATCAAAAGGCTATGAACCTCTGACATCAGACGAAAAAGAAGCGATGTCTGATTCTGATATTGCAGAATGGGAGAAAAAAATCAAAGATTCTCTTTTACGCAGAGATAATACATTAAGCGGTATCATGAGTGCAATGACAACAGCAATGTCATCTTCAGTGACGGTAAATGGGAAGAGCTACAGTCTTTCTAGTCTGGGTATTAAGACACTGGGGTATTTTTCAAGCGGTAAAAATGAGAAAAATGCATATCATATTGATGGTGATGCTGATGATGAGAGCACATCTGGTAATCAGGATAAATTAATGGAAATGCTGACATCTGATCCAGAAGCTGTAGCTGAAATTATTAAGGGTGTTGCATCAAACCTTTATAAGAATCTGGATTCCAAGATGAAATCAACAACACTTAGAAGTGCGTATACTGTATATAACGATAAAGAGATGGCTAAAAGCTATAGTGATTACACAACGACGATTAAAGAATGGAACAAAAAGGTTGAGGAAATTGAGGATTCTTATTATAAGAAATTCTCTGCAATGGAAACAGCTTTGGCAAAGCTGCAAAACCAGATGTCATCGTTTACAAGTATGCTAGGATAGAATCAATAAGCTGTAAATCAGATTATCAGGCTTAAGTATAAAGCTGAATATCATACAGCTTAATTAGATATATACTCTGCAGCTGTTCAGTGTGAATAGTATATGTTCAGCCATGTTACAGAGTAATAACTTATAATAGTTCAGCTTAATCTGAGCTGCTGTTTAAGATTCTTATAGAGCACGAAACAGCATTTATAATTAACTGCTGTAAATATTCGGTCTTGATAAATGAGGCTGATAAATATACAAAATGCTCTTGTAGGATGAAATACCCCCAGTTAAACGAGCCTTCAGAAAGGAGGCTGCGTTTTCTGCAGGGTATTTTGTCGGTTTAAGCAGCAATACATAAATTTAATGTCAGAATATCAAGGGAGGATTCGGGATGTTAAAAAGTAATGCTTATTCAGCGTATGCAACAAATAAAATACTGACAGCAACACCGGCGGAACTGACTCTAATGTTATATGAAGGAGCAATCAAATTTTGTAACATTGCAGTAAAAGCCATTGAAGAAAAAGACGTAGAAAAAGCTCATACGAACATTCTCAAAGCTGAAAAAATCATCGAGGAATTTCAGGCTACGCTGAATCATAAATATGCGGTAGCAGAGGATTTTAACAATGTATATAATTATATAAATGAGCGTCTGGTTCTGGCGAATATGAAGAAAGATAAAGAAATCTTAGAAGAGGTACTGAAACATCTGCGAACAATGCGTGATACATGGAAAGAAGTAATGCGGCTTACTGCTGTACAGAAATAGAAAGTTATGCCGATATAGGAAGTTATTTGTAAAACAGTATTTTAAGCAAAAAAATTAATAAAAGCAGTGTAAAAGAAGCAGTAAAAGCAAACTGTATATACTGTTAAAAGAATCAGTGTATTCATTTGTAATTCAAAGGCAGTACGGCATGAGCAGTACAGAAAAAAGAATCAGGGGTGTATATATGCAGGAACATGAGTATCTTGAAATTATGACGCAGAGTCTGACAAAAAAACTTGCGGTACTGGGGGAAATCCGTAGAAAAAATGAAGAACAGAGGGTATTATTATTAGATGAAAACCTGGCTCCCGAAGACTTTGAAAAGAACATTGAAAGTAAAGCAAAACTGGTTAAAAGTCTGGAAATGCTGGATGAAGGATTTGATAATATATATGAACGCGTTCGGGAAGAGATTATTGGACATAAAGAAAAGTATAAGGAGCAGATTCAGAAGTTTCAGGAACTGATTCGTGATATAACTGCGGCCAGCAGCAGCATCCAGGCTGAAGAAAAGAGAAATTATCAGCTGGCACAGAGTAAATTCAGCGATGTAAAAAAACAGATTCGGGAAGTAAAGTCCAGTCAGAGTGCGGTTCAGCAGTATTATAAAAATATGATGAAAGTAAATTATATTGATGCGCAGTTTATGGATGATAAGAAATAGAGATAGATTTGAAAACTGAATGATTAGTGATATATAAGACCGGCTTTTATGATGCCGGTCATTTTTTTGTTGTATCAATTATTAATCGAAATAGAAATGCTGAAAAATAGTAATTATTGACATCTGAAATCAAATTGAGTAGAATAAAGTATAAACGAAGTCCGATTATGTTTTGCATTGAGTTTTGCTAAATAAAAAAAGAAGTTTATTAGTAAGGAGGAAACAAGATATAAATATGGGAAATAAAGATACTGGTTTGCAGCCAGTCACAATTGCATATTTTAAGGCTCCTACAAAACAAGGAAAAGAGTTATACGAAATTTTTCAGAAAAAAATAAATAACAGGCTTTTAAGAGGACATTCTGTGAAGCTGTTCGATCAGACAGAATATAAAATGATGCCGGCAATTACGGCATGTCTGGATTTTGATGTTGTTATTTTTGATGCTTCTATTGAAAGTGAACAAAGTGATATGCTGCAATACCGGGCAGCTATCGAATTAATGAAATTTTTAGATCATGTTTTAATTGTATCGAGGACGACGCTGCCCGTGAATTTTGCTGGTATGCGAAAAGGCGGAGCGCCAGAGATGATAAAATCTGGTACATCGGAGTATAAAACCAGCATGACAAACTGCGAAATTTTAGAGTGGATAATGGATACGCTGGAAAATTCATCCATTGAGCTGCCACGAAAATTGAAAATGGATATGCGCCCAGACGAATACGAAAAAAACAAGCAGTTTGTAATCAACATAGAAGCACAAATGATATCGAATTCTGTTAAGAAAATTCATGAAGAAAAAGGAGTATTTGTCAGTTATCTTAGCAGATATTCTAAATATTATCACGGACATCATCCTGAGGAGCCATATGTAGAAGAATTGTTTGAAGATATTAGTCGGATTAGCGGTGTTCCTGACAGTGCTATTACGTATTTTCCGCCTGGAAAAATATCTCTGGAACTGATGACAGCACAGAGACGATTTGAAATTGTTAGTGCAACAGAGATTTTTATTAAGAAATGCAAAGCTTTTTGGATTTATAAAACATCAGATTATGATTCTTCATGGTGGGCATTTGGAGAGAAGATGTCGCTTGTGCATCTTTATGGGAGGCATATGGACAAGTGCCCGGATATCTATATAGCAAAGCCTGTAAGAGGAGAAAACGGTAAATGGACGTTCCAAATAAAAAAATATCTTACAGTAAATGAAAAAACAGAATTTTTACCCAGATTAACTCCGTTTGAACAGAGGGAACTGGATCGTTTGTATATCAATTCCAATCCTATGACAACCGCATATGAGCAAGTGGAAAAAATGCGAAGACTGGCCAGTATGCCAGATTTGCTTTTAAAACTGGAATCAAAACTGCAAGCTGCGTTTATCAGGCAGCAGTTTCAGGTTTTGATTGAAGGACTTGATGCAGATGAACGGGATAAGAAAGAAGCCCTTGAGGAAATGCAGCGTACAGACCGGATGATTGAATCAGTCCGTTCGTATGTTTATTCAAAAGAATTTTGGGAAATTCACCTGATTGATTGTCCGGTATGCAGAGCAGTGTCAAAGAGTATGATGAATTCTTCAAAATACATGTATTTTGAAGATCAGTATATTTATGAAATCGAAGAAAAAGATTATCAGGAGATTATGAAAACTGTAAGGAATGGAAAGATATATACCAAAAAACTTCCTTGCGGTCATTCTGTTTCATTAAAACAGAGCGGACAGTATTATCGCTGGTGGACAGTTAAAAATGATATTCCATCGGGACCGAATGAAAAGTTAATTGAAGATGTTTGTTTTATTTCGTTTTGCTAAATAAAATATCGATAAACTACTATCAGTAGGAGGATGAAATGGAATACATAAATACAATTAGCTATGGGGGCAGTGAAAATGGTGAACCGTGGCTGGTTTATAAATATCCAGCTGAAAGATATCAGTGCCATTCGATTCTGTCCGTGAAGCAAGGAGAAGAGGCAATTATTTTCATAAGCAGAAAGGCGTGTAAGATATTTCAGCCAGGTACATACAAATTAAATACTTTAAATCTGTCATTACTAAATACATATGCAGGATATAGCGAATATTTTTCGGCTGAAATATTTTTTGTGAATATGGTGTCCAGGCTGGACATGAGATGGGGAACACAAAGTCCGTTTCAGTTAGAAGATCCCAAATATGGGTTGATTCTTTCTATTCGCAGTTATGGAAAATATGGATTAAGGATTTGCAATTCAAGGATGTTTGTTTCAGAACTGGTCAGTACATTTCAAAATGGAATTGCACTTGATTATACGCATATTGCCAGTTACTTTAGCGGGCTTCTGACATCTAAAATAAAGACAATAATTTCCAGATTTATGATTCAGGAGCAGATATCCTTTTTGGAAGTAACCGCATATTTGGACAAATTATCAGAAGATTGTCAGGATGTAATATCAGATGAATTTGACCGTTTCGGTGTAGAAATACAAAATTTCTATATTGAATCAATTACAGCTGCAAAAAATGATATAGCAGTGCTGCAGAAAATGAAAGAGGATATAGCACTTGGGCACGGATTTTATCAGGAAAGACGTTCTTATGATGTGATGGAAGAGCTTGCTCGCCGTTCATCGGGTCCGGGAAGTTTTGAAGATGCGGGCAAAGGGCTAAGTTTAATGCAGAATGAAAACAGATGTTCAGAATGTGGTATAAAAAATGCTCAAAATGCCAGATTCTGTAGCGGCTGTGGAAAAGAACTTTTGAAAAAATGCAGTTGCTGCGGCAGGATATTTGGTACGCAGCATCAGTATTGCAGCAGTTGTGGGACGAAACTTTGAAAACAAGGCAGTTCCTTAAAAACAAGAAGGGGATAAAATGAAACAATTAAGCAGAAGAACAATAAAAAAGGTTAATATAATATTATTTCTAATAATATTGCTATTTTTGATTCTTAGTGCTGCTATTTGGATATCTACAGCAGCTCCGGGAAAAAGAAAGAATACTGTAGATAATGTACCTGCAGATGCTGCAATAGGCTTGGAAAATATTACTGAGTCAGATTTCGAACAGCAGCAGGATATACAGCAGAATTATCAGAAGATTTCAGGATTTAAGATTAATGTAAAAAGCGGGATAGCATCAGAAGATGATAATTCGGATGGAGAGATTACAGATGACGATGAATTTATTTTTCCAGATAGTTACCAAGAAGAATTGACAGAATCAGATGCGAAAAAACTTAAAACGGCTAAGGAAGTGCAGGATGCGATTAATTATATTTATGCTCGTTCTGGATGTATTTTTGGTGATGAAGAAGTGCAGAATTATTTTGAAAAGTTTAGCTGGTATAATGGAAGGTATTCTGTGCAGGATATGAATCAGAATCCATTAGATTATATGACTGAAGTACAGTATCAAAATATACAGATTTTAGCGAAGCGTCGCAGTAAACTGCAATAAGAAAGGATGAAATGGGATAATGCGTACCACACGTGAACTTAAAAAAATTCTTGTACTAGAAATTGTACTTGTATTTTTAGCTGCACGTCTGTTTATTTATACGGGGTATACCAGATACAGTGCACAAACAGCAGCTAAATCATTTTTTGTCAAAGTTATGAATGCTGATTTGGACGGTATTTATAACGAACTGGATATTAAAGATGATGAGAACGAGTTTATAAATAAAGAAGCTTTTTTAAAGTCATTTGATGCAATGCAGGCAGTTCCGTTTGAAGAGTATAAGGTACAGGAATTTTATAGTGAAAATAATTTTATTCAAAAGTACTTCATAGGAAGTGTTGCTGCTTCTCAAAATTTTAGCAACGGAACTGTTACTATAGATTATACAGACGAGGAAGAAGAGGCGCATAGTATGAATCTGCAGATGAATATAAAAGATACAAAGAAATTCTTTATATTTCAAAACTGGAATGCAAGCGCAGAAAATTATATTGTCAGAGATTTTACAATCAGTGTTCCTAAAGGAGCTTTGGTTAAGGTAGATGGAAAGGAACTATCAAAAGAATATTTAAAAATAGGTGAATATGGAAATGAAAGCTATGTGATACCGCAGATTTTTAAAGGAATTGTTGAAATAAAAGTATCAAAAGAAAATATGGAAGATATTATAGCGAAAGTAAATACGGCAGAAGGAATTTTCAGGGCCGAATCTATGAAGTTAAAGCCGGAAATTTTGCAGAAGGCTGTACAGCAGGCAGTCAGAGATATGAAATACATTTATATGGCCGCATTTCAAAATACCGGTTATACAGAACTGACAAAATTAAATATATTGTCAGAGAATAATGAGGAGATTAGCGGGTATTATGCAGATTTAGCATATGAAATTCAAGAGCGGAATAAGCTTAGTGTGGTAACGGGAGATATACAGCCGGAAACGTACTATTATTTAGATGAGGATGGGCGATTCCGTATTGAAGTATATTTAAATTTTGATTACAGCGGTATTTATGAATATGAGGATTACTGGGGCGAGGAAATGGTAAAAAGCGATTACAGCGGATATCAAACTTCCCAATTTGTTTACTGTCTGGATGATTCACGGCTTTTGCTTAGCAGTATTCGTGATATGGAATTATAGGGAGCTGAAGATGATAGGAAAAAAGATTTTAGGTTATACAGTAATTGAAAACATAGGTGCCGGAACATTTGGAACTGTATATAAGGTTCAAAAAACAAATCCCTCTGGTCAGTATATCCGTGCGCTGAAACATATACATATTCCGACGGAAGAACAGTATCAGGATGTTCTTGATTATATGGGGAACAATACAGTAAAGGCAGATGAATATTTTGCTAATGCTTTACGGGAAACAGTTATTGAAATTCAAAATATGAATCAGCTTTCAGAACAGAATTCAAGAAATATAGTACTCTGTTATGAAAATGATATCAGGGAATACGATTATCCACGTAAATATGATATTTATATATTAATGGAATATCTGACGCCGTTTTCAGTCTATAGAAAGCAAAATCCAGTCAGAGTGGGGGATGTTATACAGCTTGGAACAGACATTCTGGACGCTTTATCACTTTGCCATAAAAATAAAATCCTGCATCGTGATATAAAAGATGACAATATTTTAGTTTCATCTAACGGTATATATAAATTAGGAGATTTTGGGATATCGAAAAAACTTTGGGACTGTTCCCGGGCAAGGACGATTGCTGGTACCTTGCACTATATGGCACCAGAGGTATATATGTCAAAAGAAGGTTATGATTATACAGCAGATATCTACTCTTTAGGAATTGTACTTTACAAGCTGCTGAATTATAATAGATATCCTTTTTACCCAAAGTTTCCAGAAGCATTTGCGCATGAGGACGAAATACGTGCACTTGATATGAGAATGAAAGAAATAATTCCAAACATACCGCAGAATGCAGATTCTTCATTGGGAGAAGTCATTGTAAGGGCACTTTATCCAAAAGGACAAAGATGGAGCAGTGCAGAGGAATTTCGTGATGCGCTGTGTAGTATACAGCAGCAGCTTGGAAAAGAGCAGAATGATCGAGTAGTTAATTCAGATGTAGTGCGGAATTTCGAGCAGCAGGTTATTGTTACTTCGCAGTCAGGACAGCCTGAGGATAAGAGGGAAAGTATTTGGAAAGGCAGACAAGCATACTTTTTTTCGGTTCAGCTGTTAGAAAAAGTAAAAAATAAAAAGATACCTGAATTAAAGAATGTACTGTATAAAATAAGAATAATTAATGGATTTTTGAGGAATGAAAGTGATTTTGGAAATGGGTGGCTGCAAGTAACAGAAAGCGAGAGGGAGATACGGAGGGAATTAGAAAAACTGCATATAGCATTGGATAATTGCGTCAGTTCACAAATTAGATCGGTTGATATCCAAAGCATGTTAGAATCATGTGAAAATATTCTGGCTCAAATAAAAATCAGAGCAGAATTAAACAAAGATTAAGGCTGCTGGCGAAATTGAACTTCATGAAGTGAAGCTCTGCGAAAGCAAACAGAACAAAATATAAATTTATAACAGAAGAAAAAACAGGAGGAAATTATGGGATATGAAGTGGTGGATTTAGAATGTCCAGGATGTGGTTATAATGTAACCACTAATACAAAACAATGTCCGCAGTGTTACAGGGAGATTGTAATTACATCGTTTGACAGTGCAGTGTCTATGGCAGAAGATGACGTAAGAAAATATACCAATACATATAAAAAAGTATTGTCCTCTCATCCTGACCAGCCTGAATTGAATATGACGATGGCATTTTGTTTCTTAAAATTAAAATTATTTGATAAAGCATTGCCGTATTTTGATAAGGCAATTGAAGATAATATTGATGGCTCAGAAGCATACTTTTATGCTGCTGTAAGCATGCTTCGTGGAAAGAGGCCTTTTCTTGTTTCGAAAGCGGTAATCAGCAAAATAGAAGAATATGTATCTGCAGCTTTAGAAATAGAACCAAAAGGAATTTATTATTATTTTCTGGCTTATATTAAATATGATTATTATGAGAAAAAATGTTTTCGCACTTCTCCGTCATCAAAAGAAGCAGTAATGCTTGCACAAAATGCGGGGCTTTTAGAAAAAGATATTATTCAGTTATATCAGACTTTGTCCGTAGAACGACCGAATTGCTTATAATTAATTCGCTGTTTATTAAGATGTTCTTATACAGGAATAGAAACAGATAGAAATATCAGGCTGAAAGATGGTCTGTGTAGGAGGAGATATGGAAGATTATACGAGTTTGAAAATCAAGCCGTCAATGACGAAAACAATTAGAAAATATTTTAAAAAGAAGCACAGCAAGGTAAATTCTGTGCTTATAGTTCTTTTTGGAGCATTTTTAGCAGTTGCAGGACTGATAAGCTATTATAAAGCAGGGACATATATTATGCTATTTGGGTTGTTAATTGCTGGAACAGGTATCAGCTGGCTGCTGGAAGATAGCTTTGCAGGAGAGAAGGAGGCAGATAGAGCAAAAATAGAGCTGGTAAAGATTTTAAGAAAACGCGGAATACAAAAATTAAACATTGTTAATGAGCAGGCAGGTCTTATTGAGCCTGTACTGCTTGTGGGGTTTGGTGCAGATCCAGATTCTAGTTTCCAAAAGGCGAAACTATATGAAAAGGTTGGTGTTGGAGTCATAAAAAGGACAGCAGAATGGATAAAGCAGCTTCTGAAAAAGACCGAAAGAGAATATTTTCCAGAAGCTGCCTACATGATAGGTTCTGATGAACAGCTGAGGTCTCTTTTAATTGAAGTGTCTTTATATTATATGATAGAGGATGAGATTTTATTGTACATTGCAGACGCCGATATCTCTACTGGACTGATTTACAGAGAATCCATGTCGGAATGTTTTTATCAGGATGTGGAGGCAACGAAATTTAGTCAGTCTGTTTATAAAGCGTTTCATATCAGGAAGAAAAAATATGTGAATAGCCTTAGAGAAAGTTTTGTTTTGTATATGGGAGGGAGCAATTTTCATTCCAGCATTGATTCGAGGCATAAAAATTCGGTGTTGGATAAAAGGTTTATGGCTATGCGGAATCTGATTCGAGAAAAAAAGAATGGCGGGCAGGGATAAATAATATGAATTCAATGTCTGTAGAAAAAGACAGGCAGTGTGTGAGCACTGCCTTTAAGCTGTAAAAATAATGGCAGAGATACTCAGAATAACTATAAATAAAGTATAATATTTACAGCATATCAGAAAAGATATACTCAGAAAAATAACATAATACTAATCAAATGTTTATAATAGCCGATATATATAAAGAGATAGGAAATCGGAAGATGCATGGAGGCACTATATTATTTTGTGAAAGAAATAGAGCGGCCTCTATTTCTTTTTTTATTTCAATATATTGGATACGGAGTGTAAGAATGAAAGATATCGTAGAAAGCCTTCTTCAGGAATCCACGCCAGAAGAAGAAAAGTACCAAATATTTTTATTATCGATGAGGTCTCTGGGAAAAGACGGAACGGATCCGAGTTATGCAAAGATTATTCAGGAGCTGCTTCCAATCATACAAAAAAATATAAAGACGTTTGAAAAACAGAAAATATTTGCTCGGAATGAACTGGAAGAGTATGTGCAGAAATACGAATTGTTTCAAAAAGAAAAAATAAAATATCAGGTCTGGCTAACCGGAAAGCCGGAAGACTGCCAGGCAGTTAGAAGAATCTTAAATTATGATAAGATTCATTTATTAGGCCAAAAAAATACGGGGGGGGGTATAAACGGAGACTACGATTATATTATTGTATGCAGTAATGCTTCTGCGGAGCTTCTTGCTGAATATGAACCGGATAAAATAGTACGATATGATTTTTTAAGATTTTGCCATTTCGGAATTAGCCCTGAAACAGCATATCTGGATATGAAGCTTCGAAGAGAAATAAGCAGCGGACTTATCCAGGGAGCTGTAACAGGGCTGAGTTACCAGCAGAAAGGGCTTGATTTTGATAAAATAAAACGGAATCTGGTATGCCTGGCAGCACCGTCACAGGATTTGTATCTGGATTACCACAATATTCAATGGCTGTATAACGAAACTGTTTGTAAAAGGCGTGGAATTTTGAAATATTGTGTAGCGGGCATGGATTTTTATCGTTTATGGTATGATATGTCTCTGTCAAGCTCGAGAAGGATAAGAATGCTGGCATTTTATAGAAGGACAGGATGTATGCATCATTTTCATGATATGGATGTGAATCTGATAAAAGCAGAAGAGGATTTGCAGGCTTGTAATGAATTGATGATTGAAGATTATATGGATAAAGATTATGTATACAGCTTCCGCCCGGAGCGATATTATGGAAAGAATTACGAGCGGTATGAAATGACAAAAGAAACATACAGCAGAGACAGTGAAGAAGTAAAAAGGATTTTTAACAAGCCTTACCCGCATACATTTCAGGAGAATATAGGGATATTAGAACAGTATTTTAAGTATCTGTATATGCATAATATAAAAACACTTGTATATATACCGCCATTTCCGGCAGTCTTTAATGAATTTACGCCGGCAGATATGAAGGAGATAACATGGAATGTACTGACAGAATATCAGGTAAAGTATAAGTATGATATTCTCGATTTGAGTGAAGATACACGGTTTACGGACAGTTATTTTGCGGACTGGAGTCATTTGAACAGCTATGGAGCTGAAATGGCTGTGAACATTTTGAATGAGTATATGGATGAGATATGGGGACAGATATAGCTGTCAGTGCATAGACGAAACGCTGAAAGAGGAGATGCTATTAATGAGTAAGTATATAGAGAAGATTGGATTATTATGCGCAGATATTGAAAATGAACTTTCCATTTATCATGATTACGTTTCGGATGACTTAATTAATAAGACTAATACGTTATTAATACTGGCTGATATCGGTCCTAAACTGTGCCAGACAGCGATAAAAGTTCAGCTTGAGGAAATTATGGCCCGTGTGAATATAACAAGATATGCAAAAGTATGGATGTATTCTGCAAGGATACAGCTTGAACCTGAAGCAGGGCTTTTGAAAGAGCTTTTGGAATATATCATTTCTGAACAGGAATTTAGTGTGAATGTTAAATTTTTTTTTGTATTACCAGACAATATGGGTATCGCAGGTATATTCAGGAGTAAATCATGAGGATATCATGTGCTTGCAATGGAAATTATATAATCAGGTACTGCAAGGCTTTAAGAGCAAACTGGAAGATTTGTTAGAGCCGGTTCCAGAGGAAGAACGTGATGAGAATATGGCGCTCGTTATAACAGGACAAATGTCAGGGCCGGGTCATGCTCCGACCAGACGTACTTTGGATAGGTGTGAGATGCTTATCAAAATGAATAAAAAAGTATTTCTGATAAATACAGCAGAATTTTTATCTTCTGTTGGCTCAATACCATATTATGGAAGTAAGGAGGGAGTTTATAATTCAGATCTCTTAAAATATGAAAAAATAGAATGGAAAGATGTATCGTTTTCTTTTTTTCAAGCTGAAAAGAATATGCCTAATATGGCAGGACTACGATTACTGTTAGAGATGATTCAAAAAATAAAACCGGGAATAGTTATTTCTGTCGGTGCCAGTATACTGGCTGATTTAGTGAATGATATCATGCCTGTTCTGACAATTGGACTTTCGGCTTCCAGAATAGCGTATACAAATACTGCCTGTCAGACCTTAAGCCGGGAATTACAGGCAGCAGATTTACAGCTATTAAACAAATTCGGATTAAATCAAAATAATATTATCCGAAGTGTTTCGAATTTTACGATGCCGGATCAGCTGGAAAGTGTTACAAGAGAACAGATTGGCTTGCCGGAGGATAAATTTATTCTTGCTATATCAGGAGACCGCTTGCGAGAAGAGCTGGATAAAAAATTTGTTGATATGCTGTGTCAGGCGGTAGATGATGATATGGTAATTGTTTTACTTGGAGATATGGATATATCAGAACATAGAATCGGCCAGCCGCAGGAATTAAAGAATAAAATATATAGTTTGGGCTGGGTAACGGATTTTCTTTCCAGGATAGAGTTATGTGATTTATATGTGAACCCTTGCCGAAGGGGAGCTGGAACTATGAGTGTGATGGCGCTGGTAAAAGGAAAACCGGTTGTAACAGTACCTTATGGTGATGCTGCCGTGAATGTCGGAGAAGATTTTTGGACAGAATCATATGAAACGATGCCGGATTTAATCAGAAGGTATAAAAATGATGCTGACTTTTATCATTCTATGTCTGTAAAAGCAAAAGAAAGGGCAGCGGTACTGCTTGATGCAGAAAACGAATTTAGGAATGTTTTAAGAGAATTTAAGAAGAGGACAAATAGCTGCCAAGATGTACCTTATAGCAAAGGTGCTTTGCACGATTAGGAAGGAAGGCATAAAATGGTGCAGGAACGCATATTGGTAACACAGTCATCTATGCCGCCTTATGACGAATTTATTCAGGCGATCAGGCCTCTTTGGGATAGCTGCTGGCTGACAAACATGGGGGCATACCATAAAGAACTGGAAATAAAATTAAAAGAATATTTGGATGTGCCTGAAATTTCACTAATGGTAAACGGACATATGGCTTTGGAGCTGGTAATTCAGTCTATGGGATTTCCAAAAGGGGCGGAAGTGATTACCACACCCTTTACATTCGTGTCTACAACACATGCGATTGTGAGAAACGATTTAAAACCGGTATTTTGTGATGTGAAAATGTGTGATGGCACAATCGATGAAACAAAAATTGAAGAACTTATTACAGAAAATACGGCCGCTATTTTGCCGGTTCATGTATATGGGAATATATGTAATATAGAAGCGATTCAAAATATTGCGGATAAATACGGTTTGAAAGTTATTTATGATGCGGCGCATGCTTTTGGCGTGAAATATAAGGGAAAAGGGATTGGATGCTATGGGGATGCTTCAACGTTTAGTTTTCATGCAACAAAAGTCTTTCATACAATTGAAGGAGGGGCAGTTACTTTTTCAGATAAAAAGATATATGACAAATTATATAATTTAAAAAATTTTGGCATTCGCGGAGAAGACCTGGTTGTAGCTGTAGGTGCGAATGCAAAAATGAACGAATTTTCAGCAGTAATGGGTTTATGCAATCTCCGGCATATTGATACAGCAATGCACGAAAGAAAGATACGGTATCAGGCATACAGAGAAAAACTGCAAAGTATAAGGGGCATGCGGTTTTTTGAAGATAATCCTTTAGCGGGAAAGAATTATGCTTATATGCCTGTTTTAATAACGGATGATTATCATATGACACGTGACGGGCTTTATGAATATTTAAAACAGAAAAATATTTTTACAAGAAAATATTTTTATCCACTTACATCAGAACAGGCATGTTTTAAGAATAAATATAAAAATGTTCAGCTGGATCATGCAAGGGAACTGTCAAAAAGGGTTTTGGCGCTTCCTATCTATGAAAAGCTGGATATGCAAAATGTGTACAGGATTATAGACTTGCTGAAAGGATAAATAGCTATACAAAAAATTTGAGGGAAACGATGCAAAAAATATATATACATATAGGCACATTTAAAACAGGCAGCACAACACTGCAGTTTCATATGCATAAAAACAGAGAAAGGCTGCTGGAAAATGGATACTATTATGGAGACTATTTTGACCATTACTATCTGCATTCAAATCTCTGCTATGGATTATTAAAAGAAGCGCTTGCTGCATATGGCTGCTTTGAGCAGTATAGCAGTCATCCAAGGTTTCTTAACGTTGCCGAAAATCCAGCCGAAGTGATTGGCAGAATAAAGCAGAACTCATCAGGATGTGACAATATTATAATTTCCAGCGAGGCCTTTTTTGCAGATGCTTTCCGTACTCTGGCGGGATTATGGACACCTGTGACAGCTCAGGAAAAAAAAGATATTAATATGTATATGAGGAAACGTCTCAAAGAGCTTCTGTCGGAGATATCGAAAGACTTCGTGATTGTATGTTATCTTAGAAGGCAGGATTTGTTTATAGAGGCGCAGTATAATCAGTATTTAAAAACGACATGGTACAAAGATACAGATAAAAAACTCCCGGAATTTGCCGAGTTTGTAAAACTCTGTCCAATAGAGCTGAGATATTTTGCAGTCTTAGAAGAGTGGAGAGATGTCTTTAAAGATGCTGTATTTCTTGTGAAGCCTTATGAAAAGAATGCATTTGAAAAAGATTTTGTCACAGATTATTATACGGATGTTCTAAAAATAAATATTGATGAGGTAAATAAGTTTGAGAATATTGAAAGAAAACAGAGCAATCTCAGGCTGGACAGGAATGTATTAGAGTATAAAAAAATGCTGGACATGAGAAATGCTGAAATCAATGAGCTTTTCATAGAGTATTCTGAACAGTTAGGCTGCATTCAGGACTATGCATATTTTAGCAAAGCGGATAGAATGAAATTTATGGAGCCTTATCGGGAAGAGAATGAGAATGTGGCAAAAAAATATTTGAACCGAAAGGATGGAATTCTGTTTGAGGATACAAATTATGATATAGCTGAGTATGGCGGACTGGATAATCATATGATATTCGAGATTACGAAATGGCTGCTGTATAAGCTTAAGCGATAAAATAGTATAGTTTCTTTTCCATGCTGTTTGTAATTTAATTTGCAATAGAAGCATTTCTGATTTTGGAAAATGCACCTTAATCTGATTTCAAAAATGAGCCGATACAATAGTCAGAGTGAATTGCATCTAAAAATATAATTGAAAAGCAGAGGAAGAGTATCATGGCAAATGAAAAAGAGGTTTTTATACCTGTCCAGGGCAGTATCTATATGCCTGGCAATGACGATAAGCGCAGTCTTCGCATAATATATAGCATACCGGAAAAAGGCATGAATGAAGAGACCGGTATTTTATGTCTGATTCCAGCATACATGGGGAACTTAAATTCCAATGTTTATCATAAAATGAGGAGTCATTTTGCAGATGCATATAATATGGCAGTTTTGCAGTGCGATTATTTTGGAATTCAGCATATGGGGATTTTTCAAGAAGAATTATCAAAAATGATGCAGAGTGGCGAATTCAAAAGCAGTATGGATATTATACCGAAAGAAAACTGGAGTGATTGTAATGATATGGGCGCTATGCAGGCGCTTGACGTTATTAGTATGATATTTTGGTTTTTAAGAAAAATAGATGAAACAGGGCTGCCCTTTAATCCAGAAAAAATAATTGCGTATGGTTCATCGCATGGAAGTTATCTGGCTTATCTGATTAACCGTTTCTGCCCTGGCTTATTGAAATTGATAATTGATGTTTCAGCGTATGTTTATCCTGTTTTTCTGGAAACAGAGAGGAGCTTGTGTATCGATGTGACGAATGCAAAAAAAAGAGTTACACAAAAGATAGCATATTTAGTTATGCGGGAACCGCATATGCGTCTGCAGAAAGAATTTTACGATTTATCATTGTTATATAATGATTTTCGCAATGACTGCCGTATTATAAGCTTTCATGGAACAGAGGATAAGATGATAAGCATAGAAGAAAAAGAGCAGTTTATAAAAGCGGCTGGAGAGAACGCGGCTCTGGTAGCAGTACGGCCGTGCGATGCAGATGGCAGGCTGTACAAAGATGCGGGACATGGATTAGGAGTCGATTTAATAAAATTATACTCATTTATAGAAAAAATGATGCCTTTTTCTCAGGGCAGGAGCCTTCTTCTTCCAGAGTTTGTGTGTATACAGGGAGAATGTGACTGGTTAGAACTCAGTTATACGAATCTGTATCCCGTTTTAAAATGGGTAAAGAGCCAGGCAGAGTAAAATCTAATCGTAAATATTATAAAAAAAATTAAAATCAGCTATAAAGAATCCAATCATTCATCCGATATATAAAACAAGTAAAGAACATTACTTAAAAAACAAAAGAAAAAGATAGGGTTTCAGTTAGGAGCGTACGGCCGGCCGGAATTCTATCAAAGCAGTAAAACAACTAATTTGCATCAAGGACGATGCAGTAAATTCAAGGAGGAAAAATATTATGGCAATGGTAGTACAGCACAATCTTACAGCTATGAACGCTAACCGTCAGTTAGGCGTTACAACAGGTCAGCAGTCAAAATCTTCAGAGAAATTATCTTCAGGCTATAGAATTAACCGCGCAGGCGATGATGCTGCAGGTTTAAAGATTTCTGAAAAAATGAGAAGTCAGGTTCGCGGTCTGAACAAAGCTTCTTCAAATGCACAGGATGGCGTATCTCTTATTCAGACAGCTGAAGGTGCTTTAAATGAAGCTCATTCTATCTTACAGCGTATGAATGAATTGGCAGTACAGGGTGCTAATGATACAAACGAAGATATCGACCGTGAAGCAATTAATGAAGAATTAGATGCTTTAACAGAAGAATTAGACAGAATTTCCCAGACAACACAGTTCAATAAGCAGAATTTATTAGATGGCAGCTTTAAGAACAAGAACCTTCAGGTTGGTGCAAATCAGAATCAGAAGATTCAGATTAGTATTCAGAATATGAATGCAGCTTCTTTAGGACTGAGAAGTGTTAATAAGAAGTATACATTTGATAAACAGGAAGGTGTAGCGCCTACAGCAATTAAGTATGAAGGATATGCTTCAAAAGTTTGGACTTCAACAAACTCAAAGGCTGGAAATATTGCAAGTGCTATTTCACTTGTTAAAGCTAGTATCGATACTAAATATACAAGTGGCAAATATGTAACAAAATATGATACTGGTACGGGCAGCACATATTATGAAGGCTTTGTAACGGGTGAACGTTATAAGACAAAATCAGCTGCACTGAGCGCAGATATTTCAGCTGCTAAAGCAGCAGCAAGTGCTGAACTTACAGCTAACTTTGCTGATTATCTGAAGACATCTATTAAGCAGGCTACATCAGCATTCTCGAACTATTCAACAGAAGGCCGCGTAGCAGTTGATACTTATGAAGTTGCAAATTCATCTTTGAAAGCAATTCAGAATGCTATCAATCAGGTATCTTCACAGAGATCTGCATTGGGTGCAATTCAGAACAGATTAGAGCATACAATTGCTAACCTTGACAATGTAGCTGAAAATACACAGGCTGCTGAATCTCGTATCCGTGATACAGATATGGCTTCTGAAATGGTTGAGTACAGCAAAAACAATATTCTTGCACAGGCAGGACAGTCAATGCTGGCACAGTCAAATCAGTCTACTCAGGGTGTATTATCTCTGTTACAGTAAGATCAGGTCAAATAAATATAAATTGCAAACAAGCGGGGGTACGAAATTTCGTACCTCTGTTTTTCTGAATAAAGTAAACAGAAAAGGGCAGCATACGGATGGAAGCATTAGCGCAGGAATTAATAAAAAAATTAGGTGGTATTTGTACAACATATTATTATAAGAAAACAAATATAATGGAAGAGGCAGAAAAACTGTCTGGGGATATTCGTCAGTTTGTGGAACTGCTGATACAGACACTAAGTGAGCAGGAAGATTCAGAAGAGAGTGCTGCGTTACAAAATTATGCAGTGCAGATTTGGAATGATTACGTAGAAGCTGTTAACAATAAAGATATAGTTCTGATGGTAGATACTCTGGATTTTGGCTTGTGGGATTTACTGGAAGATTTATTTAGGCCTGACAAGAATGAGGAAGAGGATAGAGAAAAAGAAAATGAGTGAGGAAATTTTTGCACGTAATTTAAAAGCTATGGAGAAATGGTATCCCGATTTTGCAGAAGGGCTTCGGAAAGAAAAATATAAAAAAGATGAATTAGAAGTCATAAAAGAATTTTCTCAGGACGGAGAATTGATTTTCAAAATAAAACAGGGAGAACGTTTGCTATACCTGAACGGAGTACGTAATGCGAAAACGCCGTTAGATTTGATGATGAATCGCTTGGGAAAAATTCATAAGTTCTCACCTGTATTTTTATTGGGAACGGGCAGCGGGCTTTATCTAAAAAAAATAATATCGTCTACAGATTCTTCCGTTGTTATCGTAGTATATGAGCCGTCTGTCAGTATTTTTTTAGAGATGCTGAGAGAAACAGAGTTAGCAGATGAAATAGAAGGCCGTCCGATTATATTTGTTATAAAAGGATATAATGAATCCGTATTTAATACAGTAATAGGAAGGGTTTTGTCATACGAAAATATAGAGTTTTTAAAGGTAGAAATACATCCCAATTATCAGGTGCTGTTTCAAGAAGAGATGGTTGAGATAACAAGGCAGATTAGCATAAGGGTAAGAAACATTTTAATGAGCGAAGGCTCAGGAGTTATGTTTTCAGAATATCTTGTGCGTAACCAGATGAAAAATATGAGATATGTATGTGATGGTTATCATACAAAATGTCTTGTGGATACGGTTCCATACAAAGGGCCGGCAATACTGGTTGCAGCAGGACCATCATTAAATAAAAATATACACGAATTAAAAGCTGCTAAAAACAAGGCGTTTATATTAGCTGTAGATACAGCAACCAAACCGCTGATTCGCGCTGGAATATATCCAGATGCATTTTGTACCATAGATCCAAAAAAACCGCTGGATTTAGTTCAGATGGATGAAATTAAGGACATACCAATTATCGCGCCGGTTACTTCTAATTCAGAATTGATTGAACAGCAGAGAGGGAAAAAAATATTTTATTTTGATGGATATATTCTGCCTCAGCTGGCATACATGGCTGCGGGCAAAATGATGCCATCAGTAGCTACGGGAGGCTCTGTTGCCTGTAGCGGTTTTTCGCTTCTTTATAAAATGGGCTTTGACACAATTATTTTAGTTGGCCAGGATTTGGCGTATACAGATAACAAATCCCATGCAGACGGTACATTTAAGGAAGAAATGCCGGAAGAAAATACGGAGCGCATGATTCGGGTAAAAGGGAATTATGAAGATACAGTACCTACCATCACAAATCTGAAATCTTATTTAGAGTGGTTTGAGATGTATGTGAAAGGTATGAAAGAACACAGAAATGTCAGAGTGATTAATGCTACAGAGGGAGGAGCTTATATTGAAGGAACAGAGCTGATGTCTCTGCATGATGCAATTGAAGAAACCTGCAGCGGAATGGAAGAGACAGACTTTGGAGCATGTATTGAAAAGATTGAGCCGGAATTTAACGAAGAACAGCGGGGGAAGGTAGTTGAATTTCTGCATGGAGTACCAAAAGAACTCGAAAATATCAGGTTAGATGCTGTAAAACTGTATAATATATATCATAAAATTAATAAAATGTGTGAAACTGGCAGTTTAAATATATCCGAATATCGAAGATCATTAAAAAAAGTTAAAAAAATATCAAAAAAATGTGAAAGTCACAGATTATACCAGTTAGTAGCGGCTTCTATGGCAGTAGGAGAGTATATTGTAAAAGGAGAAAGCTTATACGAATTAGATTCAGCTGATGAGGAAGCAAAAGCGATTTCAAAACAGGGAATGCAGTATGCAAATCTGATTCAGGAGTGCGCAACAATTTTAAAAGAATTTGCAGAAGAAATACTGCTGGAGATACATTGAATAATTAGAAAATCAGCGTATAAAAATTATTTACAGGAGGCATATGGATGTTAAATAATAAAACTATATTAGTGACAGGCGGGACAGGCTCTTTTGGAAATGCGTTTACAGAATATGTACTTACACATTATGAGCCGAGAAAGATTATCATTTATTCCCGTGATGAATTTAAGCAGTTTCATATGGCGGAAAAATTCAAAAAGTACAAAGATAAGCTGCGTTTTTTTATTGGCGATGTGCGGGATAAAGACCGTTTATACCGTGCCTTTTTAAATGTTGATTATGTAGTACATGCTGCAGCGTTAAAGCAGGTACCGGCTTGTGAATACAATCCAATGGAGGCGGTTAAAACAAATATCAATGGAGCAATGAATATTGTAGATGCTGCTCTGGACTGTGGTGTGAAACGGGTAGTGGCTCTTTCTACAGACAAAGCTGTAAATCCAATTAATCTTTATGGCGGCACGAAGCTGGTTTCTGATAAATTGTTTATTGCAGCAAACTCTTATTCTGGTGCAAAAGATGTCCGGTTTTCGATTGTCAGATATGGAAACGTAGCAGGAAGCAGAGGTTCTGTAATACCATTTTTTAAGAATATAATTGAAAACGGTGAAACCAGGCTTCCAATTACGGATTATCGAATGACAAGGTTTTGGATCAGCCTGGATGAAGGAGTGCAGCTGGTCATTAAGGCTTTAGCAGAGGCCGGTGGCGGAGAGACCTTTATATCAAAAATACCATCCTTTAAAATTACGGATCTGGCACAGGCTATGCTTCCTGGATGTGAAATGCCGGAAGTCGGTATTCGTGAAGGAGAAAAACTGCACGAAATTATGATTACGCAGGAAGATTCAGCTATGACATATGAATACGAGAAACATTATATTATTTATCCGCATTATAACTGGTGGGGTGAAGAGAGAATTATTCCGGGCGGCAGGAAAGTGGAAGACAATTTTGCATATAGCTCGGGAACGAATACGGAATGGCTGAGTGTAGAACAATTACAGGAGCTGTTAAGCAGTATGGAGCTTAATCATGAATAGGAGCAGTTATGGAACGTTCAATTGCAATTATTACTGCAAGAGGCGGCAGTAAAAGAATTCCTAAAAAAAATATTAAGGAATTTTGTGGAAAACCGATTATTGCATATTCGATTCAGGCAGCATTGGAGAGCAATGTGTTTGATGAAGTAATGGTGTCGACGGATAGTGATGAGATAGCAGAAACCGCTGAAAAATTCGGAGCAAAAATACCATTTATGCGAAGCAGCAGGACTTCAGATGATTATGCAACAACAAGCGATGTCTTGCTTGAAGTGCTCGAGGAATATCAGAATCGGGGGGAGTATTTTCAGTACGCCTGCTGTATTTATCCAACTGCGCCATTTGTTACAGGCGAAAAATTAAAAACTGCTATGCAGAAATTGGAAAAAGATTCTGCTGATACAGTGTTGCCAGTAACTGTGTTTTCTTATCCGCCGCAGCGGGGATTTGTTATAAATGGTGATTTTATAGAGATGAAATGGAAAGAGCATAGCGATACAAGAACGCAGGACTTAGAAAAAATCTATCATGATTGTGGACAATATTATGCGTTTCGTGTAGAACAGCTAAAACAGACAAAAAACCTGCTTGCAGGTAAGATAATACCAGTGATTCAGTCTGAGTTAGAAGTGCAGGATATTGATAATCTGGAAGACTGGCGTCTGGCAGAATTGAAATATCAAATGATGATGAAATAACGAATTCGCTATGTTGGGTTGGAGAAAACAGATATGGATTTATATGAAAGGTTAAAACAAAAAGCTTATATTATTGCCGAAATGTCTGCGAATCATGCGGGGAGCCTGGTCAGGGCAAAAGAGATTATTTATGCAGCGAAGGAAGCTGGTGCAGATTGTATAAAAATTCAGACATATACACCAGATACAATGACGATTGACTGTGATAATAAGTATTTTCATATATCGAATGGAACCTGGGCTGGTGAGAATCTTTATCATTTGTATAAACAGGCATATACGCCCTGGGAGTGGCAGGCAGAGCTAAAAGAAACAGCAGATGAAATTGGTATTGATTTTTTTTCTACTCCGTTTGATAAGACATCCGTTGATTTTTTAGAGAGCATCGGGATAGGATTTTATAAAATAGCATCCTTTGAATTAATAGATATTCCATTGCTGGAATATGTTGCATCTATGGCTAAACCCATGATTGTGTCTACGGGGATGTCAAATCTGGCAGAAATTGATGAGGCAGTCCGTACGATTCGGAGCAAAGGAAATGAGCAGATTGTACTGTTAAGGTGTGCAAGCGCATATCCTGCTATTACAGATGAGATGAATTTGAAGACGATGCAGAATATGGCGGAAATTTTTCATGTGCCGGTGGGATTATCTGACCACTCTATGGGGTCTGTAGGTGCTGTAGCAGCGGTTGCACTGGGGGCGTCTGTAATAGAAAAGCATTTTTGCCTTGGAAGGGAAATTAAAAATCCGGATTCTGCATTTTCAATGAATCCGGCAGAATTCAGTCAAATGGTAAAAGACATCCGTCAGGCAGAAAAGGCAGTTGGGAAAGTATCGTATGGACAAACAAAGCAGGAAGAAACGAATATTGTTTTTCGAAGATCTGTTTTTTGTGTCAGGGACATAAAAAAAGGGGAAATGATTACGGAAGAGAATGTGAGGGTGATACGGCCAGGGTATGGGCTGGAACCCAGATATTATTATGAAATATTAGGGCAGACAGCATTACATGATATAAAAAGAGGTACTCCAATGAAACTGGATATGATTGGCAGGATATGAGGATTTGCAGACAGAATAGAAATACATGAATGATTTTGAAGGAGTTAAATAACATTGAGATATTTAAGAGAGGCAGATTGGAACGATGCAGAACTGCTGTTTCACTGGGTAAATGAGAGTTCCGTTAGAAAAAATTCATTTTCATCTGAAGAGATTTCCCTTGAAGAGCATTTAAAGTGGTTTGAACATGTTTTATCTCAGAATGATATAAAACAATATATTTATATGGACGGAGAAGAGCCTGTCGGACAGATTAGAATTATTATAAATGGCAGCGCTGCAGAAATAAATTACAGTATATGCCTGGAAAAAAGATGTATGGGATATGGGAAAGAAATGATAGTCATGCTGAAAGAACGAGTGAAAACAGATTTTCCTGAAGTAAAAAAAATGACAGCAAATGTAAAGCCGGATAATGCTGCTTCTCAGAAGGTTTTTTTAGATGCGGGATATATTCATAAATCGAATACTTATGAGTTAGATATAGATACCAGTTCTTCCCAAAATGAACATATAAAAATATGCAAGGGGGGGGGTATTGTTTGTAACAAATAATTCTAATTCGTTTGAATTATATGACTGGTTAAGGCAGCAATGTACAGCTCATATTTATAGTGAAAGGCTGCAGATATGTCAGGTACGAAACCTAATGCCAGATATGATTATAAGCTACAATTACAAATATATCATCAGTGAAGACATTATAGATTATATGGACGGAAGAATATTTAATCTTCATACTTCCTATTTACCATGGAACAGGGGGGCTAACCCTAATATATGGAGTTTTATTGATCATACACCAAAAGGTGTAACAATCCATCAGATTAGCAAAGGCTTGGATGAAGGGAAGATTTTGTATCAAAAGCAGTGTTTTTTTGATACAGATAAGGAAACCTTCAAAACCTCGTATCATAAGTTAAATAGAGAAATTGCTGCGTTATTGAAAGAAAAATGGAGTGAAATTGAAGCAGGTGAGTACCAGATGCTGGAACAAATTGGCGAGGGGAGTTACCATACTAAAAAGGATTTAGATATACTGAAGGAAAAAATAGAATTTGACTGGGATGTTAATATAGCGGAATTTCTTTGCAAATATGAAAAATTAAGCAAAGATGAAATATAGAAAAATGAAACATCATGACAGATAATAGAATAAAAATGTGGTGGAAGTAAACAAGAGTATATCTGGCAGTTTAGATGCTGGTAAAGTGTATTTATTATGCCAGGGAAAAGGCAGAGATAATGGAATTAATGGAACAGGTTTATAAATTATGCAATGAGTGGGAAGAAAATATAAGTTTGGAATCCGATAATATACCAGTCAGATTGCTGGATAAAACATTAGAAGTATTTGCGGCAGTCAGAAAGCAGCCAGCTGAACTGCAGGAAACGGTGACAGATTGTTTTCATGAGATTGCTTTAAAGTGCAATCCTGTTTTAAAGGTATGGTTATATTCAGTATTGATTTCGGTTACACATAGAGTAAGTATCATGGAAGAATTATTGGAATATATTATTTCTGAAAGTGAATTTCTGCCAGAAGTTAAATATTTTCTGTATCAGCAGACTGCCTTTAAAATTTTTCAAACAAATTATTTTGATAATGAAAATACCAGATATTTGAGATGGAAGCTGTTAGAGCAGATTGTAGCTTTATATAAAGAAAAAACAAAACATCTTTTAAAATATATTCCGTATGAACAAAGAAATACAAGCATGGTGTTTGTAATCGCTGAACAGGTATTATCTGAATATCATGCACCTACAAAGATAGCATTTGAGAAATGTAAATTTTTGATCGAGAAGATGCAAAAAAAAGTGCTGCTTATAAGTACAGAAGAAATTTTATCATTAGCAGGCCGGATTCCTTATTTTTATACCCGTGAGAAGACGAAAGATGATTTTTTACGGGTACATCAGTTTCGAGAGTGGAAAGGTATCAAAATACCTTATTTTCAGTGTGATGATAATATGCCGAATATAGATGATTTGTGTGCAATTTTAACAATGATACAAAATACAAAACCGGAGTTTGTTTTGTCAATAGGAGCAGGAAACAGTATACTGGCAAATCTGATTGATGAAATAGTTCCCGTGCTGACGTATGGGACTACGAGTGAAATACAGGAAACAATGACAAGCTGCCAGACACTTGCCAGAAAATTAGAGACAAACGATTTTCAGTTATTGGACAAAGCAGGGGCAGATAAAAAAACGATTATAGAAATCAAGCCGAAAACAGTAATCGACGCGCAAAAATCTTTTGTGACCAGGCAGCAAATAGGGCTGCCTGAAGATAAATTCATCATTGCTATAGTAGGAAACAGGCTTGAAAGTGAAGCAGATGAAAAATTTATGCATATGCTGGAAGATGCATTAGACGAAGAAATGTTTGTAGCAGTGATAGGAAGGAGTTTGTTTGATCCTTTTGAAAATTATATGCAGAAAAAGCCCGGAATGCGGAATAAAATAAAGAACCTTGGCTATTCGGATCAGTTGCTATCCTGGCTTGAAAGATGTGATTTATATGTGAATCCGTATCGCAGAGGGGGAGGCCTTTCAGCAATCTATGCATTATACCAGGGTGTGCCAGTGGTCAGCCTGGCATATGGAGATGTTTTTAGAAATGTAGGAGAAGAATTTTGTACGGAATCCTATGATGCAATGGCTGGATTAATAAAAAAATATAAAAATGATAAAGAATTTTATCAGAAGATGTCTGTATTTAGTAAAGAGAGAGCAAAAACATTAACAGAGAACGAAGAAGATTTTAAAAGCATTATCGAAGAATTTCTAAAAAGAACAAATGATAAAGTAAAATCAGAAACATTATAACTGTCAAAAAAGTAAGCATTTTTTAGGGGGGGGGGTAAATGATGCTTGCATTTAATGAGCCAACCTATACAGAAAAAGGGGTTGGCTATATAACAGAGGCAATATTAAAAAATAAACGCTTAAATGGTGACGGGCCGTTTACAGCGGAATGTACAAAGTGGTTCGAGGAAAAATATCATACAAAGGTTCTGCTCACGACATCCTGTACACATGCATTAGAAATGGCGGCAATACTGGCTGATATCAGGCAGAATGATGAAGTAATCATGCCTTCCTATACTTTTGTCTCCACAGCAAATGCCTTTGCGATTCGTGGTGCGAAAATAAAATTTGTAGATATTCGGAAAGACACATTGAATATTGATGAAAAACTGATTGAAAACGCAATTACACGGAAGACAAAAGCGATTGTACCAGTGCATTATGCCGGAGTGGGATGCGAAATGGATACAATTATGGATATAGCCAGAAAAAACAATCTGTTTGTGATTGAAGATGCTGCTCAGGCTATGATGGCTGCATATAAAGGAAAATATCTAGGAACAATTGGTGATTTTGGGACTTATAGCTTTCATGAGACCAAAAATTATACGATGGGCGAAGGCGGAATGATTTGCCTGAATAATGACCAGTATGTACACAGAGGAGAGATTATACGGGAGAAAGGAACGAATCGGACAAAGTTTTTCAGAGGCGAAGTTGATAAATACAGCTGGGTCGATATTGGCTCTTCCTATCTTCCAAGTGAAATGAATGCTGCATATCTGCTGCCGCAGCTTGAGATTGCGGATAAGATTAATAGCAGACGGCTGGAATTATGGCAGTTATATTATGAAGCGTTATCAGGTCTGCAGCAAAAAGGAAAGATTGAGCTCCCGTTTATTCCAAAAGAATGCAGCCATAATGCTCATATGTTTTACATAAAGGCCAGGGATTTAAAAGAGCGGACAGCATTAATTGAATATCTGGGAGAGCATGAAATTAAAGCAGTGTTTCATTATGTCCCGCTGCATTCATCTGCTGCGGGAAAGAAGTATGGAGAATTTGTGGGCAAAGATGAATATACAACAAGAGAGAGTGAAAGGCTGATAAGACTGCCGATGTTTTACTCATTGCGGAATGAAGAAGCAGAATATGTAGCTTCCTGTATAGAAAAATTTTATGCATGCATCTGAAGAAAAATAAATAAGGGATGAAAGATGATTATTTTCGGAACAAGTATGTTTTCAAAGCTTATGAAATGGTATATAGAAAATGATACGTCAGAAAAGGCAGAAGCATTTACGGTTGAAAAAAAGTACATTTCAGAAGAAGAATTTTGCGGTGTCCGGGTGATTCCTTTTGAAGAACTGGAAAATACATTTGATAAAGATAGAATTTCTATATTGAATACTTGTGGCTATCATAATATGAATGATGTGCGAAAGAAAGTTTTCGAAATGTGCAAAGATAAAGGATATCATATTCATGATTATATACATTCTTCTGCGATTCTAAACGGTGTGAAAACTGGAGAAGGAACAATTATTCTGGAAAAAGTGCTGTTTGAACCGTTTGTAGAAATTGGCAGCGGGAATATTTTTGCACCAGACAGCCTGGCTGGTCATGACAGTATCATAGGAGATTTCAATTACTTTTCAAGCGGCGTCAGGATATGTGGCAGCTGCAGGATTGGAAATCAAAATTTTTTTGGAACAAATGCAGTTTTAAAAGACCATTTATGTCTGGGCAGCTATAATCTTGTTGGTGCTGGGACATATTTGAATGTGGATTTGGAAGAATACATGGTGACATCGCCTGTACCATGCAGAATAAAAAAATTTTCCAAAGAGAATCTTGACAGGCTGATTAATAGATAGTAGGTTAAATATGATACAAGAGCTGGAATATCCATTTGATGGAAATTTAATTTTGCGAAAGAGAAAATCTATTCGCAGGAAGCTTGCTGAACAGGATGGTTTGATTATCAAAAAAATAGCTATACTTGGCGGCTCCACAACATATGATATTAAAGAAATTCTGGAATTGTTTTTGCTGAATTACGGGATTAAACCGGTATTTTTTGAATCGGAATATGCACGGTACTGGCAGGATGCAATGTTCGGAAATGAAGAGATTTCTTTGCTGAGTCCGGATATTATTTATATTCATACATCAGGCAGAAACATTGCTGCGTATCCCGAGCTTACAGATAGCAGGGAGAAAATAGAGAAGCTTTTAAATCAGCAGTATATGCACTTTGAAAGCATGTGGGAAAAGCTGGAACAGGAATATCACTGTCCGATTATTCAAAATAATTTTGAATATCCATATTACAGGCTTTTAGGAAATCAGGATGCAGTAAGCCCGTATGGGAGAACAAATTTTGTAACCAGGCTTAACCAGAAATTTTACCAGTATGCCCAGACGCATGAGCAGTTTTTTATTAATGATATTAATTACCAGTCAGCGGATTATGGATTGAAGGAATGGTCTGATCCTTTTTACTGGTATATGTACAAGTATGCCTTGTGCCAGGAAGCAATTCCTGTGCTATGCTTTAATATCGCGAATATAATTAAGTCAGTTTTCGGAAAAAATAAAAAAATACTTGCGCTGGATTTAGATAATACTTTATGGGGCGGTGTTGTAGGTGATGATGGTGCTGAGAAGCTGGAGCTTGGTCAGGAAACTTCTGCAGGCCAGGCTTATACAGAATTTCAGAGTTATTTGAAGCAGTTACAAAGCCTTGGTATTTTACTTACTGTAATTTCTAAGAATGAAGAAGAAAATGCGATAGCTGGATTAGAACATCCACAGATGATATTAAAAAAAGAAGATTTTATTAAGATAAAAGCAAATTGGAATCCGAAAAGTGAAAATCTTATGCAGATTGCTGATGAACTGGCGTTATTACCAGAATCATTTGTATTTGCAGATGATAACCCGGCTGAAAGAGAAAATGTAAAGTATCAGCTGCCAGATGTGGCTGTTCCGAGCTTGAATCATCCAGAACATTATATTTGCGAGATTGACCGTGCCGGTTATTTTGAACTGACACAGTTTTCCCAGGATGATTTAAAAAGAAATGATATGTACAGACAGAATGAAAAGAGGGCAGCAGCACAGAATGTATTTCATGATTATCATGAGTATCTTCTTTCATTAAATATGCAGGCTGAAATAAAAAATTTTGAACCTGTTTATATGGCAAGAATTGCTCAGCTCACAAATAAAAGCAATCAGTTTAATCTGACAACAAAACGTTTTTCAGAAGCAGAAATTAAGACCTATGCTTCAAGAGATGATTATATCTGTCTGTATGGAAGACTTTTAGATAAATTTGGCGATAACGGAATAGTCACAGTTGTGATGGGCAGGCAGGAAGAGAAGATGCTGCATATTGAATTGTGGCTGATGAGCTGCCGGGTACTGAAAAGAGGGATGGAAGATGCCATGCTGGATGAACTGGTCAGAAAGGCAGCTGAAAGAGGAGTCAGATTAATAAAAGGATACTATTACAGAACGAAAAAGAATGCGATGGTAAAGGACTTCTATGGGCAGGCAGGTTTTCAAAAGCGAACGCAAAGTGAGAATGGGGACAGCGAATGGGTATTAGAAACAGAAAATTATAAGAAGAGAAATTATATTATAAAGGTTTTGAATTAAGAAAGGCGGTTTTTAAATATGACCCGGGAAGAGGCTTTAAAAAAATTAACGGCAGTATTTCAGGATGTATTTGATTATGAAAAAATTATGGTTACAGAACAGACTTCGGCTGATGACATTAAAGAATGGGACAGTCTGATGCATATTACGCTGATTAGTGCTGTTGAAGATGAGTTTAAAGTAAAGTTTAGCATGCAGGAAATAATGGAAATGAAAAATGCTGGCGAGATGGCAGGTCTTATCATACAAAAAGTAAATATGTAAAAAGAATGTAAGAAAATTTGGGGAGAACGGTTATATGGTTGATGAATTTATTAAAATGGTTTCAGAAAGAAATCATTTTCAAAATAAGCTATTGAAAGAATGGAATATAAATGAAAACGAATACCTCGAATTTGAAAATATTTTGAAATTTTACGTAGCAGAGCAGGGATATCCGCTGGAGTTTTTAGCTGATTCCTATAGTTTTATTAATACGATGGTCATGGAAGAAACATATTTTTTTGAAAGAAACAAAAAGTACAGGTTTTCATCTTTTGAGGAAGTAAACCAAAGAGTTTATCAAAATGATACCTATATGAAAAAATATATGCTCGGGCTTTGTATTTCAGACTATATATGGATACAGCACTTAGAAATACTGCGATGGTTTGAGCAGGATATAAAAAATCAGTCTGAACTGAAAAGAAACAGCTATCTGGAAATTGGACCGGGCCTGGGGCAGTATCTAATCAAGGCATTGCGGTATGGCAGATTCAAGGATTACCTGGCTGTAGATTTAAGTCCGACATCTGTGGATCAATGTAAAAAGTATTTGGCATATTGCGGCATAGATGACGCAGGATATCATATACTGCAAAAAGATTTTTTTGAATTTACAACGGAAACGAAGTTTGATTATATTGTAATGGGAGAAGTTCTTGAGCATGTGGAACGTCCGCTGCAAATGTTAAAGAAAATCCGTTCACTGCTTAATGATGATGGCAGGGCATTTATCGCTACAGTTATCAATGCTCCGGCGATTGACCATATTTATTTATTTCGCTCAAAAGAAGAAGTTCTTTCTATGGCACAGGAAGCAGGATTTTTGGTTGAAGATTATATTTGCATAACCGCAGGCGGCGTTTCGATGGATAAAGCAGTGAAATACAAACATGCGGTCAATATTGCAATGATTCTGAAGGGAAACAGGGAATGAAAGTAAATCATATCGGATATCTCGTGGCTAATTTGCAGAAGGCAGTGGACGAATTTGAAAAATTAGGCTATAAAGCGATATCGGAAGTTACACATGATACATTACGGCTTACTGATATCTGTTTTATGCAGATGGATGGATACATAGTTGAATTAGTGTCGCCTTATGATGAAAGCTCGGTGGTATCAGGTCTGCTGAAAAAATATAAAAATATGCCTTATCATATTTGTTATGAATCCGATGATTTTGACAGGGAACTGGAATTTTTAGAAACAAATGGCTATACCAGAATGGGAGATTCCTTAGCCGCGCCAGCGTTAGGGGGCAGGAGAGTATGTTTTTTAATGAACGCTAAAGCTGGAATGATAGAAATCCTGGAAAGCAGTGTTTCAGGGTAAAGAGAAGGGGCATTGAAAATGAAGCGGGTAGCAGTTTTGCAGTCGAATTACATTCCGTGGAAGGGATATTTTGACATTATTAATATGGTGGATGAATTTATACTGTACGATGATATGCAGTTTACAAAAAATGACTGGAGGAACAGGAATAAAATCATGACGCCTAATGGCTTGCAATGGCTGAGCATACCAGTTAAAATGAAAGGAAAATTTGGCCAGAAGATTAATGAAACAGTTGTATTTGATCACCGATGGGCAGACAAGCATTGGAAAAGTATCTATTACAATTATGCAAAGGCAAGATTTTTTAAAGATTATGCAGAACGTATTAAAATGGTATATGAGCAATGTAAAGACGAACTTTATCTCAGCATTATAAATTATAAGTTTATCTGTGAAATTTGCAGTATTTTAGGTATCAATACAAAGATTTCATGGAGCTCTGATTACTGTCTGGCAGATGGAAAGACAGAAAGGCTTGTAAAGCTGGTTAAGGATGCAGGCGGCAGCTGGTACTTGTCCGGTCCCGCTGCAAAAGATTACATTGAAGAGGATTTATTTAAGAGGGCCGGGATTATACTGGAATGGATGGATTATTCAGGATACCGTGAGTATACGCAGTTATCAGAAAAGTTCGAACATGGCGTATCTGTTTTGGATTTGATATTTAATGAAGGTCCAAGAGCGCGTGAATTTTTGATAAGCATGTCTTGAATGTGCTGGAAAAAGCAAAAAACAAATATACACAATTTCAATAAAGACTGTGCGTTGAATGGAAATGCAAAAATTTAATATGAAGGGTAAAAAATGCTATATATTAGAACAGACATGAATCAGGAAATAGCCACAGGACATATGATGCGCTGTCTTTCGATTGCAGATGCGGCTGTATCGCTGGGCGGAGAAGCTTCTTTTATACTTGCAGATAGTCAGGCTCTTGATTTAATTCGTGAAAGAGGCCATGATGCTGTTGTACTTGGTACAGAGTGGAATGATATGGAAGGCGAACTGAATGTATTATATGAAGTGATTCGTGAAAGGAAAATCAGATTACTGCTGATTGATAGTTATATGGTTACAGAGCATTATCTTCATACATTGTCACAATGGGTAAATACGGCGTATATTGATGATAGAAATTCTTTTCATTATCCGGTTCATACATTGATATGCTATGCAAATTACTGGCAGAAATTTAATTATGTTCTTAATTACAGAGAAACATGTTTATTACTTGGCTCACAGTTTGTTCCGCTTAGGAAAGAATTTAAAGGATTAAAGCGAAAAGAAGTAAAAAAACATTTGGAAAATATTCTGCTGATGTCCGGCGGTTCAGATAATTATCATATACTGCCTGGTCTGCTTAAAAAGATTGATGTGAAAAAATACAAAAATATAGATGTTATTTGTGGCAGATACTGTGCAGATTATGAACAGCTGTGCAGCAGCTATAGTCAGGATAATAATATTCATTTCCATAAATCGGTAGATAATATTGAAGACTATATGATATATGCAGATTTGGCAGTTTCTGCTGGAGGAACGACCTTATACGAGTTATGTGCATGCGGCACTCCGTCTGTTATCTATTCCTTTGCAGATAACCAGCTTGACAATGTGATACAGTTTGATAAAGATGGTCTGATGGAATATCTTGGGGATGCCCGCTATGAGGATATATTTTCAAAACTGCCCAGTGTGCTTGACCGCTGTGATAAAGAATATGGTTTGAGAAAAAAACAGTCAGAGGAAATGCAGCATTTGATTGATGGATATGGGGCGGACAGGATTGCTGAGAAATTGCAGGAAAATGAGGTAAACATTAAAATGACAAAAATATAAAATTAAGGAAAGGAATACATGGCAGCAGTCCGGTTTGCCTGAACTGTTACCATGAAAAGCAGGGAGCCAGAAATGAATATACCATATGGAAGACAATGGATAGATGAGGATGATATACAGGCTGTAGCAGATGTATTAAGAGGCGATTATATTACTACAGGTCCAAAAGCCAGTGAATTTGAGAAAGCAGTCTGCGATTATACAGGCGCAAAATATGCAGTAGCAATAGCGAATGGAACAGCAGCATTGCATGCTGCGTGCTTTGCGGCGGGGATTCAGCAGGGGGATGAGGTGATAACGACACCGATGACATTCGCTGCTTCAGCAAACTGTGTACTGTATTGCGGCGGGACACCGGTTTTTGCAGATATTCGGCCAGATACTTATAACATTGATCCTGAAGAGATTCGAAAAAAGATAACAGATAAAACAAAAGCAGTCATAGCAGTGCATTATACAGGACAGCCATGTGAAATGGATGAAATACATGAGATTGCCAGAGAACATCACTTAATGGTAATTGAAGATGCTGCACATGCATTGGGTGCAGATTATAAAGGAAGAAAAGCAGGGTGTATATCTGACATGACAACATTCAGCTTTCATCCTGTGAAACATATTACAACAGGAGAAGGCGGTATGATTACAACAAATGATAAGAAGCTTTATGAAAAGCTGAAACTGTTCCGAAGTCATGGAATAACCCGTGAAGAACATCTTATGAACCGAAATGAAGGGGGCTGGTATTATGAACAGCTTGACTTAGGATATAATTACCGGATTACTGATATACAGTGTGCACTTGGAATATCACAGCTGAAAAAGCTGGATAAATTTGTTGCCAGAAGAAAGGAACTGGTTAAGCGTTATAATGAAGCGTTTCAAAATACAGCTGGTATTATATGTCCGCAGCAAATGGAGGGCTGCAATAACAGCTGGCATTTATATGTTGTTCAGGTGCATAATCGAAAAGAAGTATTTGATAAATTGCGGGCAGCAGGGATTCAGGTAAATGTGCATTATATTCCTGTGTATAAGCATCCTTATTATCAGCAGCATGGTTATCAGACAGAATGCTGTCCAAATGCAGAACATTTGTATGAACATATTATCAGCCTTCCTTTGTATGCTGGACTGACAGATGAACAGCAGAATTATGTGATTGAGCAAATAAAATCTTTTATATGATATCAATAAGAACAAAGTAATAGCAATTAAGTAATAATGCTCAATAAATTGAGACGAATGAGTGTGAGTGGAGAAAATATCATGGATAAAAATAAGAAAGAACAGTTAGAAGCATTGCAGGTATTAAGTGATTTTCAGGACAAAATCATTGGGAATACTAAAATATTAATAGATGAACTGAAAATAGAGAAAAAGAAAGATACAGATAAGCTGCTGAAAAGTGTAACAGATGCACTGAACTGGGAAATGAGCATTCTGAATAGTACCCTGGATTTCATTAATGAAAAAGAAGAAGTATTAAGAAAGACGGATATTAATCATGCAGTCATGGCATTATCTGAGGCATTACAGACACAGAAAGATGATAAGATTGCAGAAGAACTGGAACAGAGTCTGCTGCCGATGCTTCTGCAAGTGAAAGCTGCGGTACAGGAGGTACGGTAAATTTGACATGAAATTGGAGACATTTGTTTTTGCTGAAACAAACATCTCCAATTTCTGGTAGAAAACTTCTTTATTGCAGTAATGTTAAAACTCCTTTCGTAATCTGCCCGGCCTGTGCCAAAACAGCCTGTCCGGCTTGTTCCATAATAGAATGTCTGGAATAGTTTACCATTTCTTCAGCCATATCCGTATCCCTGATTCTGGATTCTGACGCCTGTGAATTCTCAAATGTATTTGCGTTTGCCGCAAATGCATGTTCCAGTCTGTTCTGGGTTGCGCCGAGTTTTGTTCTCATATCAGATACGATACTGATGGCATCATCAATAAGTTCGACAGAATCAGGATTATATTTTTTAGACATTGTAATATCGCCAGGTTCTGCTACAGGTTTTGGCCCATAAATTTTTTCTGTATAGGTATAATTAATGGTCTTCTGGCTATATGTAACTTCAGCTTCCTGTATCGTAAATTGCTGACGTTCTCCGTTTACATATCTATAACCAATAACGGGGGGTTTATAAGTATCAATTACATTCATAGTGTAGCTTCCGGTATGTACGACCTCAACTGCACTCTGCTCCCATAAAAGCAGTTTATTTTTGTAAGAATCGCTGTAAGCTGTTTCGTAAGTATATCTGTTTAACTTATAAGGCTGCAGCTGCAGTTTATAGCGGGACAAATAGGGCAAGTTAAGATCAATAGAATCCCATATGCGGGCACTGCACATAATTTTCAAAGGGTCCTCTCTTATTTCCGAAACGCCTTCAATAACTTCCTGTGTAATAATCTGGTATGTAGCTACTGAATAAGTTTTAATAGATGCATCAGCGGCATGCATATTCGTTAATGCGGTATCATCGCGGAAATCATAGACAATCAGGCTGTAATCATTCGGTCCGTCCATTACCCGGTCGAAGTGATTTGCCATACAGTCATTTAAAACGTCCTTTACTTTACTTTTTAAATCCAGTGCAATCTGCTTTGCTAAATCTTTGACAGCTGCGCTTTCACCGTTTGCACCGGGTGTACCGCCGGTATCATGATTGCTGCTATAAGTTTCTACCAGTTTTTGTATTGCGTCATAATAACTCATAGTATCGCCCTGATAATTAAATGCTTTATCTGATAAGTTTATATTTCCGCCTACGTCGACCGCCGCAGCATTTTCAAAGCCGGTTGTAATAATACTTTTTTCGTGTCCGCCGAATGAAATACTGTTTACCTGATAACTGCAGGTTCCGCACGGAAACGATATTTTGGTTCCAATCAGCCCATATACCTTTGTATATAAATCAACAGAATCTGTAACATTTAACAGCTCACTGAAATCAATCTTAGCAGAAGGATTATCATCAATCTGAGGCGACCATTCTCCTTGCCATACATATCCATCAGGTACGACTGCGTTTTGCGGTCCATAATACTTTTTGTCAGCAGGATCCTGACCGTCCCATATAAGCATGACGCCATCCGTATATTCCTGGTTTATACCTGTGTTATTTCCAGCTTTTAATTCAGAGTCTACCTTCAGCCAGTTCGGGATATCTTTTGCCAGACGCTTTGTCTCGATTTTTTCAACAACATGAGGGCCTGTTATCGGAACGCTTGTTAATGGATTTCCCTTTAATATTTTACGGTTGTTAAAAGTTGTAGTATCAGCAATGCGGTCGATTTCACCTAAAATAGCGTCGACTTCCATTTGAATAGAATCCCGGTCCCCCTCGGTGTTCGTATCGTTGTATGCCTGTATAGACAGTTCCCGGACACGCTGTAAAATATCATGAACTTCAGATAAAGCTCCGTCTGCTGTTTTAATTAAAGAAATGCCATCCGTTATATTACGCATGCCTTTATCAAGACCGCGAATCTGCCATCGCATTTTCTCAGAAATTTTCAGACCCGCTGCATCGTCCGCTGAACGGTTAATGCGGTAGCCGGACGAAAGCTTTTCGGCGGCTTTTTCTTTTGAGTCTGCTGATATATTTAATTGTCTGCTTGTAAATTGAGATAATAGATCGTGTGCAATAACCTGCATGATTATTCCTCCATGAATCTGTTTTTAAATAGGCCCAGTCCATTAGGCGCCTCTGGTTTATAAAAGAAAACTACGAAGTAAGTACAAACACATCTATAAGTTTAAATATATATCGGTTTAAAAAGGTAAAATATTAAGCAGATTTTTGGCCCGCCATAAGGCAGACTTTTATTTGATTAGGAAAGATTTCAGCTAAATGTATAATGCGTAACCTTTTTATGGGAATCCGGTTGACATTTTCAATAAAAACAGATATAATCCTGCTAATCTGATATACATTAAAAGAAGCAACACTGGGGGATGGTTACGCAGGGAGGAGGGCAGATTATGATTTCTTCCATCAACAACAACATGCTTGCCCTGGCAGCTGCCAGGCATACAAACATTAATCAGAAAGAAAACAGAAAAACAATGGAAAAGCTGTCTTCAGGCTACCGGGTTAACCGTGCAGCCGATGATGCTGCAGGACTTTCCATTTCTGAGAAAATGCGCTATCAGGTCCGTGGACTGAATCAGGCTTCACGCAACATTCAGGATGGCATTTCCCTGATTCAGACAGCAGACGGAGCAATGGCTGAAATCAGCGATATGATTCATCGTATTAAAGAGCTGAGTATCCAGGCTGCAAATGGAACTTACACGTCGGGGGACCGTGAAAGCATGCAGCAGGAGGTAAGCAGTCTTCTTAGAGAAATTGATGATATACATAATAAGACACTTTTTAATGAAACATTGGTCTTAAATGGAGATAAAAGGCATTCAGTAAGCGCAAAGCCTGCAGTACCGGCAGGACCGGGTTATTATGTCAAAGGCGGACTGCCTGCCTGGATTACACAGAGCAGCGGAACGACGTCAATGGGTAGTTTATCTCAAAAAACACAAATCATGAGCTGGAAAATGACATGTACTTCTATTACTCAGGGCGGGAATCCGGTAACGAGTTTTGTAACGGATGTGAAATCAGGATATACTTATACACCGGGAAGCTTTGTTATGCAGCCGGGTCAGTATGGTTTTTCGCAAAGTGTGGAAGGTAATGATACACTGAACAAAAAGGACGGGCAGACGGAGCAGATAACGATTACAGATGCCAATGGGCAGCAGTATACAGCCAGTGTACGTTACGATCATATTTCATACAGCTATGCATCAGCATTTCTTGATTTCAGCGGAGTTAATGCAGGAAATATACAGGAATTAGTCGGAAATGGTTTTTATACGACATGCACATACTGTGATAAACGCTATAGTGTAGAGTTTGTCGATAAAGGCGGAAGCGGCAATGGTTATAATATGGCTGGTATCGGACATTATATTTATACTGTTGATATAAGCGGGATTACGAATGGCAATGATTTAATCAAGAAGATAGTCAGCATTCTGGGAGATAACCGTTATTTTGGACAGAGCCACGACAAATATCAGGTTGCTGGCAATAATCAGTATTTGCATTCTGCAAAACCAATGGGACATTTATCAGATTTTGCTGCAGAAGTGGATGCAAATGGCAGAGAAACAGGCAGGCTGATGATTGTTTCTACAGCATATGACCGGGGCTCTGCTGTAACACCGTTTTATCCAGAGTATGGTCTGTTCAATTCAGGTATTTATTCGTATGGGGATTTGCCGGCACAGCCGGCTCAGGCTGCAGTAAACGGCGGACTTCATATACAGACAGGTGTAAGAAGCGGTGATGCTGTAATCATCAATCTGCCTAGAGTAAACTGTAAGACTTTAAATTTGGAGCTGTACTCGGTGCGGACAGAGGAAGAGGCTGGATTAGGTATGGCAAGGGCAGATAATGCACTGGATTATCTAAACAAAGAACGGTCCGGGCTTGGTGCATGGCAGAACCGTCTGGAACATGCCTATGCAAATGTACTTCAGACAGCTGAGAATACGCAGGTCTCGGAGAGCAAAATACGGGATAGTGACATGGCAGATGAGATAGTGGCACTTAATATGCAAAATATTCTGCTCCAGGCCGGAGTGTCTGTTATGGCACAGGCAAATCAGATTCCAGAGGGACTGCTTCGCCTCTTTTCATAAGTATTTTTTAAACGGAAATCATTGCTGGCGGCTAAACCGGACAGCTGACAGTGCTTACGGAAGATTATAACCGAATATACATGTTAGAGGCTGTTAAAAATGTGATTGAACAGTTTCAAAAAGTGCAGAGACATATGCTGATTGCAAAAAAAGAAAATGCGGCAGAAACATATGAAAGCTTAAAGGAAGATTATTTATCATTGAAAGCAATATTAAATGTTGCAGGTGTTAATCTTACTGAAATTGATAGAATTAAAGAATAATATTTTTAAATGCATCCAGCACAGCCGGGATTTTGAGGTTAAGTGAGGAAAGAGGCAGCGGAAAAGGGGATTTCTGTAGATGACTGAAGCCTTTTCCCTAAACTGCTGGGAAAGAGATATACGTAGAAGGTTAAGAACAGTCTGGCTGCAGTTTAAGAAAGACGTTTAGTTATGAGAAAATATATTAAAAAAAGAATTCTGAAGAATATAACAGAAATCACAGATATTCACAAACAAATAGAACAATGGTTTCAGAAGGGCAGTTATGAAGCAATACAGGATATGCTCGTGCAGTGTCAGGAAACAGCAATCTGGATTGGAAATACAATTGATGAAGAGGAACAGACAGATAAAGCTGTCATTAAAAAACTGGAAGAATACTGCGAGGCAGTCTATGAGTTATCGGTTAAAGTCGGCGGATACACAAAAAAAATGACCCGAAGCGAGGCAAAGCGCATTATCAGGCCGGTCTGTGCGCAGCTGAACCAGTATATGCATGAAGTCAGTAATTATGTCCAGAATCAGATTTCTACAAGAACGGAAGCTGTGTTTCTGCCATATAAGGCATCTATGTGGGACAGCCTGGAAAGTGTCTGGATGGCGGCAAAAGAAGACCCGGACTGCGATGCCTTTGTGATTCCGATTCCGTATTTTGATAAAAATCCAGACGGCACAGTTTCCGAAATGCATTATGAGGGCGGTGATTTTCCCGAGTATGTGCCTGTTGTAAATTGGAAAGATTATGATCTGGAAGCCAGGCATCCGGATATGGTTTTTATTCATAATCCTTACGATAATGTCAATTATGTTACAACCATTCACCCTGATTTTTATTCTCAAAAGATAAGGAATTATACAGAACGGCTTGTATATATTCCTTATTTCGTCTGTGTGGACGACAATTTGGGAGAAGAATTCTGTGTGCTGCCAGGCACGCTTTATGCGGACAGAGTTATTGTGCAGTCAGAAAAAGTAAGGCAGACATATATACAGGAATTCCATAAATTTGAAAAGGATAATAACTGTCAGGGGCAGTTTGGCAGAGCGGAAGAAAAATTTGTGGCACTCGGTTCTCCAAAGTTTGATAAAGTAATTCTCACAACAAAAGAAAATATAAAGATTCCTGAAGACTGGCTGGCTAAAATAGTAAAACCAGACGGAAGCTGGAGGAAGGTGCTGCTTTATAATACAAGTGTAAATCAGCTGCTTAATGGAGAAGAACAGCTTCTGCTTAAGCTGGAGTCGGTATTTGGGCAGTTAAAAACCAGAGATGACATTGTACTGCTCTGGAGACCTCATCCGCTAAGCGAGGCTGCATGCGTTTCACTGCGTCCGGAACTGCTGGCGCGGTATCATGAAATTGTAGAGACGTATAAAAAAGAAGATTGGGGTATATACGATGATACACCGGATATTCATCGGGCGATAGCGTTATCGGATGCTTATTACGGGGACCAGAGTTCACTTGTAGAGATGTACCGGGTGACTGGGAAACCGATTATGCTTCAGAATGTGAATGTTGTGTAGTACAATAATTAAAGATTATTACAGATTATGCTGATAGAAAGGCATGTGATGGGACAAATCGAGCAAAGAACATTATAGTGATTTGAAGCAGTATAGTCCAAAACAACGGCAAACATATTGAAGGACATGATGTAAAGGCAATGATTTTAGAACTGGATGACAGAAAACAGTTCATATTGAACAGCATCTCTTTAAAAACAGGAAAGAAGGTCAGGGCTGGCCATTGGAATGAATTATGGAGGTATGGGGCTTCTGTTGAGGATAAAAAGGAAGAAGAAAAAGCAGGAAAGACTCTTGGCAGAATAGCAGAGTGGATAGACAGAAAACTGTGAGGTTTAGAATGATTTAATTTTTCAACTGGTATGAGGTATATCTGGAGTTTGAAAAGAATAGGACATCCTGGCCGGAAAGCTGGCAGGACGTGATTGTATATTCGGATGAAATTATAATCGTTATAGATGAAAATAAATACGATCATACATGCACAGGATAAACTGCCTGGAAGTAAAATACTGGCTTTTCACTCATACAAAGGCGGTGTCGGGAGAACATTGTCGTTAATTGCTTTTTTTCGGGAATTAATATATCAGGATAAAGGGAAAAAGATTCTAATTATTGATGCAGATTTAGAAGCGCCTGGCCTTACATGGATGATTCAGAAAGGATTTATGCCGTAGGTAAGTTTTATGGATGTTTTGTCAGTGATACATGCAGAGGGGGGATAGCGAAGTTAATTTACAAAAACTGGCTGAACTCATAAGGCTGTCTTCTGTGGAAACTGATACTGATACAGAAAGTGTAGAATTTTATTTTCTGCCGGCATATCGCAGGGTGAATCAGATTGCAGAAACAAATGTGAGTCTGGAAAAAATAGTTCGTACACAGGATAATGGAAATATCATTACAGAAGCAATTTCCAAAATAGGAAAAATTCTGGGTGCCGATCTTATATTAACGGATCTCCGGGCAGGAATCACTGAACTATCGGCACCTTTTTTATTTGATTCCAGAGTTCTTAAATATTATGTGACATCGACCTCCATGCAGTCTGTCTGCGGCATACATGTGATGAAGTGACAGCGGAAGGAAATAATAGTGCAAATATGCTGGTGACAGCTTCCATAAAAGAACTTGTAAGAAATTTTCAGATGAACTTACCGCAGGCAGTAGTTATGGGAGTGAAGGGATCTGGAAAAACATATATATAAGCAGCTAGCAGCAGCAAAGAAATGGAATAGATTTACCAGCCTTATAGAAACAGAAAAGAATACTGTAAAGGATAAGACAGATGCTCTCATTATGCCGCTGATATCTTCTTTAAATATAACAAACTGGAATAATCTGATAGAAAACTGTATAGAAAATCTGAATCAGAATTTTCCGCATATGAACCTGAATCGAAATATAGTATCTGAAAATTTTAAAGAAATGAAACGTTTTGCAGAACAGAAAGAACGGATTTTAGAGAGTGTCTGGCTGGAAAAGTGGATTCGCATTATGATAAGGCCGTTTGGGGAAGAGGTTATCAGCCTGACCGATTTGGATGCTTTTCTGCAAAAGGAACATAAAAGGATTGTTTTCATTATAGACGGACTGGAAGATTTGCTTATGAACGTCCAGTCTGACGAAAATAATAACTGGAAGTTTGCAATCTGTTCAGTGTGCCAGTATCTGATTAATGATATCAGCAATCTCAATTATGGAAATATTGGAATGATTGTTTTCGTAAGGAAAGATATGATTGAGGATGCGATTGAAACAAATATGGAGCAGTTTCGAAACCAGCATTACCGTTATGAACTGAACTGGAGCCAGAAAGAAGCACTGCTCCTCATTTTATGGCTGACAAGCAGGGCTTGTCCGGCTCTGGCTGGCGGCATTAATATTCTTACGGCAGCAAGAGAGGTGCTGGTAGAAAAGCTCTCTCGATTATGGGGAGAAAAACTGGGACAGCCTGGATCAAAGGAAGCGTATTCTGACCGGTGGGTGCTTGCGGCTTTGTCTGATTTTAACGGTCAGCTTCAGGCAAGGGATGTTGTCCGGTTCTTGCAGTTTGCGACGGAGAATTATCAGAGTGCAAAGCAGGTGTATCCTGACCGGCTGATTATGCCGAATGAGATACGCAGAGCAATACAGCCTTGTTCTGAACAGAAAATGAAAGAAATAGAATCGGAGATGAAGGCAATTTATGCGATTCTTGAAAAACTCGATCGAATGCCGCAGGAGGAGAAGACGCTTCCGATGACGCTGGATAAAATAGTGCTGACAGGAGAAGAAATTGCGAGGCTGGAAACACAGGAGTATTTGAAAATATTAGGGAAAAAATATTATCTGCCGGAGATTATACGGCTGGCATTAGGGTTTAAATATGAAAAAGGGGTAAGGCCGAAAGTTTTGTCTTTGCTGGTAAAGTGAAAATAGAGATATTTTTGAATAAGCAGATTTTTGCAGTATAAGAATTTGGAGATATTATGAAAGAAAGTCTGGCATTGGATGTAAAACATAAAATTGTAATATTTGGTACAGGCGGACAGGCCATCAGGGATTACTATAATTTACGAGATAAATATGAGATTATGTGGTTTTTGGATAACAATAAAGGAAATGATTATTTTATGGGTAAAAGTATTAAAATACCGAATGGAACGAATATTCATACTTACTTTATTGCTGTCTGTACGAATGATAATCATTATATGGAAATTGCTGAACAGTTAAAGGCGTATGGATTGAAAGAATTTAAAGATTTCTGTCCGGGAGGTGCTTTGGAAGAAAGAAAAATTGTTTTAGTACATGGCAATTGTCATATGGCTATTCTGAAAAAATATATGATGACATCTGATTCGTTCAGGAGACGATATTATATATACCCGATGCCCGTTATTCACAAAATGAAACAGAATCATATCGATGAAGATGTACTTCGAAATTGTGATGTGTTTATTCATCAGGATATTCGCAAGGATAATGCACTGGGATACCAGTTTTCAGATGATTATACGGTTCCAAGACTGAAAAAGGATTGCATAAATATAGCAGTACCGAATTTATATACCTTTGGCAAAGTGTTTTTTCCACAGATGATACGAAATACTAATAATCATCAATTTTATAATGATGAAAATGGAATGTTTCCATTAGGTGATATGAATGTTGATAAACTATTAGAAAATGGAATCCAGAATATTGACCAGATTATACAGACGATTGAAGGAGAGTATTATAATTCAGATTTTATTAAACAGAGATTTCATAAATATGCAAATGAAATGCTGGAAAGGGAAAAATACTGGGATATAAAAATTATGGATTATATACTGGCTAATTTTAAAAGAAAGAAACTTTTTTACGATTTTCGACATCCCTGTAATGACGTAATTCGAGAAATTTGTAAGGGTGTATTTAAATTGCTTAATGTGGACTGCCAAAGTATTCAGGAAATAGATGAGAATTTAGGCAGATATGAAGAGCCGGTATATCCATGTATAATACGTGTGCTTGGGCTTCAATGGGGCAATGACAATTTGAGAAAAGACGGATATAAATTAACAGATGGTAAGATGGATTTTAAAGAATATTATAGAGAGTATCTATATTGGAGTTTTGGTATATAGCCGTTTAGAAATAGAGAAAAAATAGCGAATAACAGAGGAGATACCCAATCTAAATGGCATTCTATGTTTAATGTGCTTTGTACGATACGAATAGGGTATTGAAATAAAAAGAGAACTTTGAAAGCTGCTATTAAGAATTTTATGCATATACCGATATAGATTAAGAGTATAAAAAGTAAAAAGGCCAGGAAGGTCAGGTTTGAATCATGGAAGATAATATGTTGGTAAAGGAAATAATATAATTTAATAAATTAGCGTATTTTAACAGGCGGATGAGCCAGATTTGTTAAAATATGTATAAGAGCTGATAATGGTGTATGATCGTATCAGCTTTTTTGACGTTCAAAATTGTTATCGGATCGGCAGGGAGATAAATTATGATAAGGTTTTGTGATAAGGAAATATGCTGTGCAGCATTAAACGAGCTGAACTGGCAGCAGATGCTGGATTATTTTTTGGACTGGCATATGGATGAGAAAGTATATATTTTAGATGAAAACGGAAAGTTTATCGGGAGCGTTAATTATAATGCGCTTTTTGGAGTTAAAGCATCGAATGCCATTCATATGGAATATATAGATTTAGATGAAAATAAAAAAATCTGCGTCGTAACAGATTATGTGATTTTAGATAAAACAATATGGGAAAAGGGACGTGAGTATTTCCGAATATGTCCAGGAGGACTTCTTCCGGTTGTAGATAATGAGAATCAGCTGGTTTGCTTTGCATGGAATGATGATGAAGCAAACAGGGAAATCCGAATGCTGGATGAACTGATGGATTGTGACAATGCATTAGATTTTCGGACTGTATATCCTGAGGCTGATTGCGTGACCATTCAAGGCTGTAATGAACTGGCGTATTATTTTGTCCAGTATTTAAAACAGTCTGGGATACCAGTTAATTTATCTGGAGATTTATGGGATGAATTAAGCATAAGTGAAAATGCGGAAGTACCAGATTATAGGAATTTAATAGTTTATGCAGAAGGGTGTGCAGATATTCAGAAAGAAAAAGGATTGAGAAAGAGTGTTTCTCCTGAATTTGAGTGCATTGACCGGATTTATGAAGAAAATATTATGAATGGGAATATAAAAGATGCCGATGGATCTTTTGATGAGTTTCTGAAGCGGGTAAAGGGAAGGCAGATTGGGATTGATGGAATAGAAAATATATCACTGGATGCTTATGATTTGCTGGTGGGATATGGGCTGGATATATGCTGTTTTGTTTCTGACAGACCGGATTTGACAGGAAAAGAGCTATTTGGAAAAAAAATTTTAACCCAGGCAGAAGTAATGGAAGAAATAGAAGATTTTGTGTTTGTATATCCTCAGGCAAGATATAGTGCGTGGGGGGGGGGCAGGGATTGATTTCTGCCATTATTGCGGATATAAAAGAAATGAGAGATGTTTTTTGCTGCAAGACTATACAGAGATTCCCCAAAACGGATATCTGAATATTCTAATGAGAACATTAAAAGAAACGGAAAACAGACTCATTCTGATGGGAGACTTCTGGCTGTGCCTGAAGCTGGGACAGATTTTGTCAATGAGCGATGAAAGAATGCGAGCAAGGATATGTTATTATGATGTATTGAATGTGCATAGAGAAAAGAGAGAAGAACTGAGATGGATAAGCAAGGAGGAAGTGTCGGCAAATGATACGTGTCTGCTGCTGCTTCCAGGGTATTATGGGCGGTATGCGGATGTCGAAGAAAGCCGTCAATACAGGGACAGTGTAAAAGAAAAATATTTACAGACAGCCAGTCGTTACAGTGTGGCAAATGTGATTGATTATCCTGTAGAAAATGCAGTTTTTATGGATGCAGGTAAGCCGTTTGATAAGATGGATTCTGATATAAAAGTAAAAGGAATTGTTCTGGGCTCAATTGAGGACCATAGCGGAAATGTTTTTTTTCGGGGGCTGTTAGATGCTCATCCTGAAATTCTCATGATGAGTTATAATTATCTGAATGAAAATTTGTTTAGTATATGTATTAGACTGTCAGTGGAGAAAAAAGAAAATATTCTGTCGTTACTTTGGAGGTTTTATGGTGAAGAGAGTCAGTATCATGGTGAGGATGGATGGGGCAAAGCAGAGATAAAAAAATTTAATGATATCATGGAAGAATTGATGTCTGTAAAAGACAGATTTACTTCACAGGAACTGTTTATTATGGTTCATATCGCATATGCCAGGGTTTGGATGAAGAATATAGTCGATATTTCAGATATGATTATATATTGGGAGCCGCATAATATGTCTAGAGAAAATTTAGAGAATTATGCAGTATGGCTTAGCGGTATGGATATAATGGGGAATATTATAAACGTTGTACGAAATTCTTATGTTCGGAGGGGTTCGGATTTTAAGGATTTAGTGAAAAAAGGATGGTCACATGGTTTTAATCAGAGTGCTTTTGTAAGGTCGCTGGTATATATGGAACCTAGAAAGAAAAAATATATTGGATGGAAAAGAATAACTGTCAGATTTGAAGATTTGAAATGTAATCCCAGGAAGGAACTAATGCGTATATGTGAGAAGTGGGGGATTAGGTGGTCTGATACACTGCTTGAAACTACACACAATGGAGAACGGGAGTTTTATAATCAGCAAGTCACAGGTTTTGATTTAGCGCCAGTGTACCGGACATATGAAGAATACTATTCAGCGTTTGACCGCTTTCGGATCATGCTGATTACAGGGCCTTGGTTAAAGAAGAATGGATATCCATATGTAAGCAGCCTTGAGTTCAGCAGAAGAGAGTTACAGGAAATGTATGAAAAAGAATTTCGTTTTGAAAAAAATTTTATATTTTCTTTATTAGAAGATAGAATAAAAATTAGAAATCTAGTGCAAAAACAAATAAGTCGTGATTTGTGGAAAGTACGCAGAGATGAAATAATGGAAAAAATTTCGCTGGAGGAAAAAGGATAGGGGTTAATTGAGAAATTTAGGTTGTTAGAAGAGGAGAAGGTTGTATGATAAGGTTCTGCGATAAAGAAATATGCTGTGTATTGGAAAATGAATTAGACTGGCAGCAGATGTTGGATTATTTTTTGGACTGGCATACAGAGGAGAAAATATATATTATAGATGAAACGGGAAAGTATGTTGGAAGCGTTGATTACAATGCTCTTTTCGGGATTGTTCCAGAAAAAGAAAAAGCCGTTCATGTGGAGAGCATGGTTCTGGAGGGGAATAAAAACATATGTATTGTAAAAGATTATCTAAGTTTAGATAAGACTATATGGGAAAATGGACACAAGTATTTTCAAAAATGTCCATTTAGGCTTCTTCCCGTTCTTGATGAAGAGCAGCATCTGATTTGTTTTGCATGGAAACAGGGAACTTCGCATGCTGGATGAGATGATGGAGAAAAACAATGTTTTGAATTTTAAAAATGTGTGTCCAGAAGTTGATTGTGTGACAATATATGGATTTAATGAGCTGGCTTATCATTTTGCCGGATACTTAAAAAAGATAGGGATGGCTGTCACTGTAATAGGAGAATTGTGGGAAAGAGTATTTGATATCGAAGAAGAATTAAAGGTGCCAGATTTTAGAAATTTTATAATTTATGGAGAAGGATGTATAGCTAAGCAAGAAGAAAAGGATTTAAGGAATAGTGTTTCTGCAGAATTTGAGTGTATTGACCGGGTTTATGAAGAAAATATTATAAGGGGTATTATAGAGGATGCTGATGGAACTTTTCAGGATTTTTTAGAAAGGATGAGGGGAAAACAAATCATAATCTGCGGAACAGGAACGGATGCGTTGGATGCGTATGATTTGCTGTTAGATAATGGATTGGATATATTCTGTTTTGCTTCGGGAAATTTGACAGGAACAAGCCATAGTCTGTTTGGCAAAAGAATCTTGAAAAGAACAGAGGCAGTAGAAAGTGTACGAGAACCTGTATTTGTGGAACCACGTTCTCAGTATAGCGCATGGGGTTTTGGAGAAGTAGATGAATTTCATTATATGGGATATAAGAGGAATGAGAGTTATTTTTTGCTGCGTGATTATACTGAAGTTCCGAAGAATGGTTTTTTTCATATACTGAGCTATGTGATTGAAAAAACACTGTTGAAGCTGGTATTGATGGGGGATTATTGGCTGTGTTTAAAATTGGCTGAAATTATAAAGAAAGTACATAAAAATATTCATGAAAGAATTGTTTATTGTGATATATTAAATGAACATTAAGAAAAGAAAGAAGGGCTTACGTGGATTAGTGAAGATGGAATGCGGGAGGATGATATTTGTTTAATGCTGCTGCCAGGATATATAGGCCGTTTTGCTGATAGCGTAGGCAGTAAATCTTATAGAAAAGTTATAGAAGAGTTATAGAAGAGAAATATATAAAGCAGGTAGGAAAAAAACATATTGTCAGGGTGGTGGACTATCCAGTAGAAAATGTAATTTTTATGGGGGGGGGTATACAGGCGCTTCCTGATATCAATTTTGTAAAATTGAAAGTGAAAAGAATAGTATTAGGGTCGATTGAAGGCCATAGTGGGAATATGTTTTTCAGGGGACTCTTGGATAGTCATCCAGAAATATTGATGATGGGGTATAATTATTTGAACGAAAACCTTTATTTTATATGTATAAGGCTGGCAATGGAGAGAAAGGAAAATATTTTGCCATTGCTCTGGTCATTATATAATAATGAGAGTCATTATCATGGGGAAGATGGATGGAAAGAGCCAAGGATAAAGAAATTTAACCAAAGTATGGAAGAATTAATGACTGATAGGGAAATATTTACGTCACAGGAATTATTTAATATGATACACATTGCTTATGCGAAGGCATGGGGAAAAGATATTAAAAATATTTCGGATATGATCATATATTGGGAACCGCATGATATGCCAAGAGAAGAACTGGAAGAGTATGCAGTATGGCTTGGAAGAACAGAAATTCCTGGAAATATTATTCAAGTGGTGCGTGATATCTGTAAGCAAAGAGGATCTGAATTAAGGGATATATTGAGATTTGGATGGTATTCAGGTTTGACGTATGGCATTTATAAATATACATGGGCATATTCAGACTACAGGAAGAAGGAATATGCTGGCTGGGAAAGGAAAGTAGTAAAATTTGAAAGCTTAAAGTGTAATCCTCAAAAAGAATTACTGGATATTTGCAATGAGTGGGAAATCGCCTGGTCTGATACACTGCTTGAGACAACAAAAAATGGGCATAAAGAGCTTTATCTAGATAAGATTACCGATTTCGATTTGGCACCAGTATATAGAACATATGAAGAATATTATTCATCTTTTGATCGTTTACGTATTATGCTGATTAATGGGCCGCGGCAAAAGAAATACGGATATCCTTATGTAAGCAGTATGGATTTTAGCCGGAGAGAGTTGCAAGAAATGTTTCAGAAAGATTTTCGGTTTGAGAAGGAATTGAGATATGAGTGGAATGATGATAGAAAGAAGATGAAGGATAGGGTGAAAGAAATGATAAACTGGAACTTATGGAAGGTTCGAAGAGAAGAGATTATGGAAGAGAAGCATTGCTATGAGAAAAATAGTATATATCATTGAGATTTGAAATAATAAGATGATTTTCAGATGTTTTAAGTTTTTGGACAGGCTGAATTTTGAGGAAAGTTTTTGAGGTAATTATGTGATAAGAATAATTAGAAAAATGATACAAAAAGAATGTGTTAAATCCGTAGTGATGGAATTTATAAGGGAGATATCAATAGATAGGGAAAGAAAATTAATAGTAGCAGGAAAGTGCTGTAATATAAAAACTGCAGTCAGGTTATTAAAGCGTGCTGGAATGAATTGTATAGAAATTCATACAGAAGAGGATTATAAGGATTATATAGAAAGAAACAAAGAAATAAATGCTTCACAAAAAATATTTTATTTGCTGCTGAGTCCAGACTATAAAAACTGGCTAGCTACGCTTAAAAAGTATGGGGTTGACAGAAAGAATATTGTTATTTTATCAGTATGGTGAGTAGGAGTGATATATTTTGAGAGTTGTAGTCGTCGATTTAAATGCACAAAAGGCTGGAGAAAAAAATATCAGGATGTTTTACCTATCATTAGCAGAAGAATTCGAGACATTATATTATGGACCGGGTTATTCAACAGAAAGTGAATTACAGGAGGGAATTGCAGCTTATATTGCGCGTCAGGGAGATATAGATGCAGTATTTGTAAACCGCTGGATATTTGAAGGTGCAGTGGACTGGGAATTTGGTGGTGTGAAGGCTGCTTATGCAATGCATCGTGCAGTTACACCATTTTACAATGTAGTGGAAACAATTAGATATTGTCAGGTAATTGTAGACGAGTTGTTTCAAATGGAGGATATGATAAGACTATTGTGTTGGAATGATGATACTATCAGTTTGTCTGTCCGTTCCTGGAAATTATTAAAAGCGTGTTTGGAAGCAGGGTTTTATCTGATTGGACAGAATGAGCAGTTAGCATGGAACGGCAATCGAGATATAGAGTTTGGCGGAGTACCTGTGACAAGCCGTTATTATAACCTTGTCTGTAAATATCGGAAGCAAGTTATTACTTGCAGTTTTGATGCTGTTTCTGCTTACGATTTTTATTTTAAACCTTTGGAAAAGCGTAAATATGATGGGGTTGTTCCAGGAAATATTGAAAAGTTTCGTTATCCGAGACGATATCAGGTATATAAAATTTTAAAGAACACATCCTTCTTAATTTGGGACAAATCTTTTTCTCGAACATTGCAGTATAAATATTTTAGAGATAAATTGAAAAATGTACATTATGAGCGCTGGCAGGATAAAGTGTTAGATGTAGTTTTTAGAGTGAACGCTTTAGTTCCCAGCTATGTGCCAATGGAAAAGATAGCTTTATTCAGGGAAAATTATGCTGAATCACTGCATCAGTCTAAGATAGCATATTTTGAAGGTACGGATGCAGATACAGTTGTATGCAAGTTTTTTGAAATACCAGCGGCCGGATGTTTGATGGCAGGAAGTATGCCTAAGGGAGCGGATGTAATGGGTTTTAAAGATAAATATAATGTAATTGAAGCAAAACCTGAAAAGATGCCACAAGTAATGAACATGCTGCTGGAAAATCCCGAAAAAATGCAGAAGATTGCCTTGCGCGGGCAGCAGCTAGTGATAAAAAAACATACTATCAGCTGTCGTATAAAAAATGTGAAATCTGCATTAGAAACAATAAAGAAAGGAGAATTTGCAGGCTCACATTATGATAATGGCGATTTTGTGATAGAAAGGGAATGATATATAGTCAGGGAGGAAGAAATATGACTTTAGAAGTGGTTAAGGGAGGAAGGACATTAAAACTTTGTAGGAGATGTATTTATGATGAGACTGTTTCAGGTATTAGTTTTGACGAAGAGGGAGTATGCAATTACTGCCGCATGATGGAAGGATTTAAGGAGAAATATAAGACAGGTACTCCTGAAGGAGAGGCTGAATTGCAAAGAATTCTGGAACAAGTAAAGGAGGATGGAAAAGGAAAGAAATATGACTGTATTGTTGGTGTATCTGGAGGCACTGATTCCAGCTATCTGCTGGTAAAGTTAAAAGAATGGGGGCTTAGGCCGTTAGCAGTACATTTAGATAATACATGGAACACTGCAATTGCAACAGAAAATATAAAGGTGTTGTTAGATGCACTTGACATAGATTTATATACGCATGTTGTGGATAATAGAGAAATGGATGATATTTACAAATCCTTTTTGAAAGCGGGAGTTCCTGAGCTTGATGCAGCAGTTGATATTGGTATTTTGGAATTGCTGGATCGTACAGCTGCAAAGTTTAACATAAGATATATTTTTGAAGGACATTCATATGCTACAGAAGGTATTTCTCCTTTGAATGACGCTTATTTTGATGGAAAATATATTAAAGATATTCATAATAAGTTTGGTACAGTGCCTATGAAAACATATCCATTATTAACATTCTGGCATTTTATGAAGTGGATATTTGTGAAAAGAATTAAGCGCATTCGTCCATTTTGGTATATTAATTACTGTAAAGAAGATGCACAGAAATATTTAGAAGAACATTATGGATGGAAAAATTACGGAGGACACCATCTGGAAAATCGAATTAGCCAGTTCCGTTATTCATGGTATGATTATAAGAAATTTGGCTTGGATATACGAAATGTCAGTCTGGCGGCAGCAGTTCGTTCTGGATTTAAGGACAGGGAGGAAGCAATACAGGAATATTTTTATCAAGAGCCTTATTTGGAAGAACATGTTTTAGATTATGTAAAAGAACGATTGAATTATACAGACGAAGATTTAGAAAACATTTTAAAATCCGAAAAAAAGAGATATACAGATTATAAAACATATAAAAAATATTTTAGAATGTTAAAACCAGTATTCTATTTATGCATGAAAGCTAATCTTGTGGCAGAGAGTTTTTATGTAAAATATACTAGCAAAGACTAAGGTGAAAAAATGATTGTAATTGCAGATTATGGATTAGGAAATCTTGGGTCTATACAGAATATGTTTAAAAAGATTGGTGCAGATGCAGTTGTTTCGTCAGAACGGGGAACACTGGAGGCGGCAGATAAAATTATACTGCCAGGTGTTGGAAAATTTGATGCAGGTATGACAGGATTAAGAGAGAGGGACCTTTTGGAAGTTCTTAATCGAAAGGTTATGGATGATAAAATTCCTGTCTTAGGAATTTGCCTTGGAATGCAGCTTTTAACGAATGGAAGTGATGAGGGAAGATTACCGGGTTTGGGATGGATAGATGGATATGCACATCATTTTGATCTGGATGAAGGATATAAGATTCCGCATATGGGATGGAACAAAGTAAAAATAACTAATAAAAATGAGTTAACCGAAGGAATGGATGAAACAGATAAATTTTATTTTGTACACTCTTATTATGTGAGAACAAAAGATAAAGCAGATATGTTTTTAGCTACTGAATATGGAATAGAATTTGCTTCTGGTATATTTCACGGCAATATATTTGGTGTACAGTTTCATCCAGAAAAAAGCCACAGATATGGAATGAAATTATTAAAAAAATTTGCAGAATTGTAGGTGATAAAAGTGCTGGAAAATCGCGTTATTCCATGTTTGCAGCTGCTGGATAATTCTTTGGTTAAAACCGTAAAGTTCAGAAAATATGAATATATTGGAGATCCATTAAACACATGCAGAATATTTAATGAACTAGAAGTAGACGAAATGCTGCTTCTCGATATTCGTGCAACTGTATCCAAAAAACCCATTGATTTTAATTATTTGCAAGCTCTGGCAAATGAATGTTTTATGCCATTAGCCTATGGTGGCGGTATAAAGACAGTGGAAGATGCCCGGCAGTTATTCCGGATAGGATTTGAGAAGATTGTTATTAATAGCGCTTTTTATAGAAATATAAATCTTGTAAAGCAGATAGCGGAAACTTTTGGAACACAAAGTATTATTGCATCAGTTGATGTAAAGAAAGATTTTATTGGAACGTATCATGCATATTCTAATAGTGGACATAAAAAGGAAAGAGGAGAGGTTATTGGCTGGATGCAAGAATTGCAGAAGGAGGGTGTAGGTGAAATATTACTTACAGATATAGCAAGAGAGGGCACGTGGTCAGGTTTTGATATACCATTTATTAGAAAGGTAACTCAGCAGCTGAAAATACCAGTAATTGTTCATGGTGGAGCGGGCTGTGCTAATGATATTGAGGATGCAGTAAATTGTGGGGGAGCATCTGCAGTTGCATTAGGGAATATGGTTGTTTTTCAACAAAAAGATATGGGAGTGCTAATCAATTATAAAAAAGATTATGATTTTAAGGGGAGATAATAGATGCATCAAATATCTGAAAGTGCAAAGGTTGAAAATGGAGTTATTTTAGGAAATGAAGTTGTCATTGGAAACAATGTGACGATTAAAGCAGGTACAATCATTCAGGATAATGTTCAGATTGGTGACGGTGCCTATATAGATTATTATAGTATACTGCGAGACAATGTAAAAATTGGCTGTCATGCATATATAGGAGCAAATTCCATTATAGGAGAATATACAACAAGATTTTGCAAAACCAGAAGTAATTCGGTTTGCCATCCGGTTTGTATTGGTAAAGATGCAGTTATTCGCAGCCATAGTGTAATTTATGGAGATGTTATTATTGGAGATGGATTTCAGACAGGCCATCATGTTATGCTGCGTGAAAGGACAAAAATAGGTAATTATGTAAGTGTTGGCTCATTTTCGAATATAGAAAGTTCATGCAGTATTGGGAATTATGTGAGGCTGCACAGCAACGTTTTTTTGGGAGAATATACGCGAATTGATGATTATGTATGGATATTTGCAAAAGTAGCATTTACCAATGATCCGACACCTCCTTCAGATAAGCTTCTGGAGACGCATGTACATCCATTTGCAGTTATTGCGACTGGGGCAGTTATTCTGCCAGGCATACAAATCAATCAAGATTCATTGATTGCAGCTGGGGCAGTAGTGACAAAATCAGTTGACAGATATATGGTTGTTGCCGGAAATCCTGCAAAATGCATAAAAGACATAAGAAATATCAAAAGTAAGGATAGTGACAAATCGGCATATCCATGGCGGTATCAGTTTAAGCGTGGAATGCCATGGAAAGAAAAAGGGTTTGAAGACTGGTATATTGAACTGCCGGATAAAGGCAAAGCATTTTTAAATATCGATGAAACTATTTACGTGGACAAATGAAAGATAACAAATATTGATAAGTATGTTAAAAGGCCGTAAAAACAACGGCCTTTTTGGTTAAAATGAATTACACACTGAAATAATGGCAGATACTTCTTCGTCTGTAAGTTCAGGATAGAGAGGGAGAGATACACAGTGACGTGCATGATATTCAGAGTAAGGTAAATCTCCAGTACGGTAGCCTAATTCTTTAAAAACAGGCTGTAAATGACATGGAACAGGATAATGCTGCCCATAGCCGATATTATTTGCATCTAAATGCTGAAGAAAGGCCTTCTTGTCATCTGCTTCAATTACAAATAAATGGAATACAGATTTACTCCATGCTGGCTGCGCTTGCAGCTTGATTCGAGGACTATTTATTTTTTTCATATATTCCAAAGCAATTTCACGCCTTCTGTGGTTCCATTCATCTAGATATTTTAATTTGCAAGATAGTATGGCACCTTGCAAGCCGTCCATTCGCATATTATATCCCATTGTTTCGTGAATATATTTAGCAGAGGCACCTTGATTTCTATAACGATTTATTTTTTGTATCCAAGATAAATTGTTGGAAACGACAGCGCCAGCTTCACCGAAGGCACCGAGGTTTTTGGATGGGTAGAAACTGAAACAGCCAATATCACCTAAACAGCCAATACGCTTTCCTTTATAAAGAGCACCATGCGCTTGTGCACTATCTTCTATTAGGAATAGGTCATATGCTTGTGCGATTTGACGAACAGTGTCTACATCAAAGGGCTGTCCATATAAATGAACACCTACAATGGCTTTGGTTTTAGAGGTAATCTTAGCTTCAATTTTAGAAGCATCGATTTCAAAGGTATCTGGGTGAATATCGACGAATACAGGAGTGGCACCATTGTGGCAGACACCCCATGCTGTAGCGATAAAAGTATTTGCTGGGACGATTACTTCATTGCCTTCAGTGATTCCAAGAGCTTTCATAGCAAGAAAGAGAGCACTGGTACCGCTGTTTACACCAGAGGCTGCAATTGCATTGCAATAAGCGGAAAATTCTTTTTCAAAGCGAGAAACGTAATGACCACCAGAAAAAGCTGTATCAGCACATACATTTTCCAGTGCAGAAATAAATTCGTTTTTATATTTTTCATATTGGCGGTTTAAGTCCATCCATGCGACTGGCTTATTCATAATTAGCCTCCTTGCTTCGTATTTCAGATAAATGTATGGATGATCTGATTCTCTTTTGCAGAAAGAAAAACAGCATCAATAATTTTCATAACACGTAAAATCTGGTCTGAAGTAACAGACAAAGGCGCATCTTCCCGTAATGCTGCTAGCAGATTATTATAAAAAAACAGCGAACAATCATCTACATCTGGTAAAGAAAGTGTTTCAAGATTTTCAGGTTCAAGATGGGCCATTGTTCTGCTAGGACCTAAGTTTTTTTGCCCGATAACACTTTCAAATCCAATAACATTTTTTTTGATAACAGACATTCCACCAGAAGTGCCAGAAAAATCATCTAATTTTAAAGTTCCGCGAGTGCCAAATACAAACCAGCGTGGCAAAGGTTCTAAAGCAAAAGTGCCTACGCTGATATTTGCACAGGTATGGTTTTCAAAAAAGAGCTTTGCTTCAAAAAAATCATCTACAGCAGGTGTTAGAATGCTTTCCAGACGTCCATATATTTGTATTACTTTCTGACTGTTATATAATAGCAGCATCTGATCTATTAAATGTACTCCCCAGTCATAAAGCATACCGCCGCCAGATTCAGGGTTGGCACGCCAGCCAAAACATACACCCCGTTGTCCATAAGTACAAGAATTTATAGTTGTAAAAGTGCCTATAGTCTGTGTTTCCAAAATTTTTTGTACGACTAGAAAATCAGGATCCCAGCGTCGATTTTGGTGAACAGTGTAAAATTTCTGGTTTTTATTTGCACAATCAATGACTTCTTGTACTTCAGCAGCATTTAAAGCGGCTGGTTTTTCACAAAGGACATTTTTTCCAGCATTAAGAGCTTTCATGCTATAAAATTTATGTGAATCATTTGGTGTGCAAATAATAATTAAATTAATGGAGGGGCATGAAAGTAGTTCATCGATTGTATGGTATATGCGTAAACCATGTGATGCTGCATCCTTTAATTTTTGGGAATCAGTATCATAGGCTGCGATGATTTCTAATCCATCAATATATTTTGTGTGTGCTAGATGGAATCTCCCCATGTATCCAAAACCTATAATACCAGCCTTAAATATCTGCGTATTCATGTAAACCTCCTAAATGGTAATAATATACGAATGGATTGAATAACTATTTTATTTTAACATACTCAAGATAAAAAGAAAAGATAGAACTTGACAAACAGTATAAACAGTTTATATAAATGATAATAATGGACGGACGATGAGTTAGTAAAAAGGTTAGCTATAAAGAATATACAGGTATCTGCCGATATAAAATCTAGTTCTTTAAATTGTGACTAAGGAAGGTCAGAAGTGAAATCATGGAAGATAAAATAAAATTAATCTGTGACCCAGTTGTTTTTTTTATATCTGTTAAAAGCTGATAAGTGTATTGCTGATAATATCAGCTTTTTTATTATTTAACGAAAGTAAATATCTATAGAAATAAGTATGTGTTAACTTGATTTAGGAAGAGAGTAATATGGATAACATTATAGGATATGTTAAATATTTTAGTGCCTGTAAAATATCAAACAGAATTTATTTTTTTAATATGACATTTAATGGGGTGTTTTATATGGATTTATCAGATTTATCTATTCACTTTGTTCATAGACTTTCTTCTGAGCCAATAAATAGGACTATATTGTCTGTAGCTCACTGCTTTGCTGATAAAGATGCTGTTTATTTTCTTCCTCATTATACAAATGTTATTATGAAGTATCATTTTGTGAAACAAAAGGAGCAAATCATCAAAATACCGGATTTTGATGATAAGAATTTTGAGACTTTAGGATTTGTACGTTATTCTGATAAAGTATATATATTTCCAGCAGAATTAGACAAGGGGGTGTATATATTTGATATGAAGATTCAAAAAGTTGATAAAGATAGGAAGCTTAGTTTATTATTTAGTAAATTTTCAAATGTAGATATATTTTTGGTACAAGAAAGATATGTGTTAATTAATAATGGAGACAATAAAATAATAGAGGTGGATATAGAAGAAGGAAAAATTAATAGGATAGATGAATTGAAAAAAGATATACAAATTTTCGACCTTATTTTTGATGGTGAACATTATTGGATTTTACAAAAGAAATCTACGGATATATATGAATGGGATAGGGAAAATGGTTTGTTTCAAAAATATACAAATGAATATGCCGTATGGGAAACTCAGAAATATGAGATATCTCCTCCTTATTCAAATTTGATTTTTTTGGAAAAAGAGGTACTTGTTTTAAATCATTGTATGAAAAATATATTGAGAATAAATAGAGAAAAGAAGGTAATAGAGAGTCCGGTTCCTTTTCCAGAAAATTTCCAGCTAGACAGGCAGGAGTTTGCAGGATGGCCTATCTGCAATAGTTATCTAGTTTTAGATGACAGAGTTCTGCTATATCCATGTAGGGGAAACATGTTGTTGATTTACAACAAAGCGACAAAAAAGCTGACAGGCAGGGAAATGACAGTTTCCAATCAAGAAGTGCCTTATTTGTTTGAAATAGTCTTTTGGGGGTTTTTAAATGACCGTATTCATTATGAAAAAAGAATTGCAAAAACGTTGAATCGATTTGTAAGTTATATGAATGAGTCATTACCAGAAAAGACGAAGCGAATAAAAGAGAGTACAGTGGGAAATCAGATCTACAGTATGATGAAAGATACATAAACTATAACAGGAATGCTGTGCGGCAAGGCTGGCAGATACAAAAATAAGAAGGAAACAGTTGGAGTATGAATATTTTATTTGTTACAGGGATATTTGCACATAATGAAACCGATACCGCGTTAAGCGGGATGCCCTATGCTGTTTATAAGAGTGCTCTTGGGATGAAAAAAATCGGGCACGAGGCTGCTATACTGACTGTTTCTGAAGAAGACCGAAAATGGTATTATCAGGGGTTGAAGGTAATTTCCATTCGTGCAGAACATGGACTGAATGGAGAAGCCGGCTTCAGAGATTTTGGAAAAAGCTTATACTGTATACTGAAAAGAGAGTGCAGACTGCGGAAACAAATCAGGCGTCTGCATCAGGAAAAACCCATTGATATTATACAGTATGCTGGCTGGTTTGGAATTGGCCTGTTTCATCCAAGGGATATAACAGGTGTTATGAGGATATCGACATATACTAAAATACAGATGGTTCATAATTTTGGAAATAAGGAAAAATATCTGTTGGAAATAACAGAGTATTTAGCAGCAAAAAGAATGAACTTTGTATTTGCTCCTAGTAAGCTTATGGCGCAGGCAGCAGCAAAAGATATCCGGCGTAAAGTGCCTGTCATAGAAACACCATTTTTAATGGAAAATATAAAATGGGATGATGGACTGTTACAGACAAAATTAAAGGACAAACAGTATCTTCTGTTTTTTGGAAGGATGTCTGTGGATAAGGGCATTCTTACTATTAAAGATATGTTATATCAGGCATTGCAGGATTACCCTGGGTTATGTTTCGCATTTGCAGGAATTTCCTGGATGCATGATGGAGTCTTGATTGAAAAAGAGCTGATGCGGGAAGCCAAAGAGTATAAGGACCGGGTGATTTTTTTAGGACAGCTTTCCAAGAATCTGTTAATGCCCGTCATAAAGAACGCGGAAGCTGTACTGATGCCATCACTGGCTGATAATTTTCCAAATTCGTGTGTAGAAGCAATGGCAATGGGAAAGATTGTAATAGGGACAGATGGAAGCAGTCTGGAACAGCTGATTAGAAATGGTAAGAATGGCTATTTGTCAGAAATAGGAAATGCCAGCAGTTTATACAGGTGTTTAGAGCAAGTATTACATTTGAATGAAACACAGAGGAAGCTTATGGGAGAGTGTGCAGAAAGACGGATACAAAAACTTGATTTGAGGCGTTATTCTATAAAGATGGAGAGGACTTATCGTAAACTGAGGGAAGGGACTTTGCAGCGTAAATAGTATGTGTGGAATATTAGGTGGAAACATTAAACATTGGGATTATTATGCAGGAATTAATGCCATAAGGCACAGAGGGCCGGATGCACAGAGAGTTAAGCATTACAGGGATTGTACCCTTGCGTTTGCGAGACTTTCTATTATGGACTTATCCATGACCGCAATGCAGCCTATGCAGTCAGAAGACGGACAGGCTGTGATTGTATTTAACGGAGAGATATATGGATATTATGCATTACGAAAAACGCTGGCTAAAAAGTACCATTTTAAAACGACTTCAGATACAGAAGTGATTTTATATGCATATATCGAATATGGCGATAAATTTATCGATTACATAGATGGAATGTTTTCGATTGTGATATATGACAAACGGGAAGCGCTTTTAAAAATTTATCGGGATAGATTTGGAATCAAGCCGCTTTATTATTATTGCCAGAATGATAAGTTTGCATTTGCATCAGAATTAAAAGCATTTACTTCGGCGGCAGGCGGAATGGAGCAGTGGAATGTGGATAATACTGCTATATTCGATTATTTTTTCTGCGGGTATATTCCAGAACCGAAAAGCTTGTATAAGAATATATACAGGCTGGAACCGGCGAATTATCTGATTTACGACTTACGAAAGAAGAGAATTCGGGAAAAGGGGCGATATTGGCGGCTGCATGTTAATACCAGAGCTCATGGCAAAAGAAATCGAAAAGCGATACAGGATGATATCCGCAGTCTGATTGCGCAGTCAGTAAAGGAGCAGATGGTAGCAGATGTAAAAGTTGGGACGTATTTAAGCGGAGGAGTAGATTCTAGTATTGTTACTTATGAATGTAAGGGGATCCATGAAGATATTTCAGCTTTTTCAATAGGTTTTCCTGATATCGAATGTGATGAGATTCCATGTGCGAAATTGTTAGCAAAGAAGCATTCTGTGAACCATGAAATCAGGTATTTTTATAAAAGTGACTGTCTTGCGCTTAAGGGCTTGCTGAATCGGCTGTATGATGAACCGTTTGCAGACTTATCCGCTTTTCCAACATATTTTCTGTCCAAATTTGCGAAAGAGAAAGTAACAGTTGTTTTAACTGGTGATGGAGGAGATGAACTTTTTGGCGGTTATAACAGATACAGCAGATTTTGTGAACTGGAAAGGAAATACAAAAATGACAATCATAAATTTGAGCAGTTTGTAAACTGGATATGTTTAGGACGGAATAAATGGAGTGAAAAATTAAGAGAAATGGTACATACCAAGTTTACAATCTATTGCAAACTTGTCGGCCAGTATATGTTTTGTGATCAGGATACGTTTCGTGAAATGCTCAAAATCGACAGGGATTATGACCCTTACTGGTATTTTCAGAAATATTATGTAAAAGACCTTCCGAAAATGACCAGAATGCGGTATTTAGATTTTAAGACATATCTGCCAAGTGATATATTAACGAAAGTAGACCGGGCAAGTATGGCTGTTTCTCTTGAGGCGAGAGTTCCGTTTTTAAACCGCAGGTTAACAGAATATGTTTTTGGATTGGCGGAGGATGAATGCTCTTCTGCAGATAATCTGAAAGCGGTATTAAAAGATGCATATCGGGATGTAATACCGTCAGAGATTTTAGACGGGATCAAAAGAGGTTTTGGAATACCTGATGATTATTTCATATCCAGGGCAAATAGCAGCAATAAATATGTAGATGTATGGAAAAAAGAGTGGGGAGGGGTCAGAAACCGATAATGGAAAATGAAGAAAAAAAACATCATATCGTATATCTGACAAATGAATTTATTACAGACAGAGAATATAAACACGTAGGTGGTCTGGCCACTTATCTGGACAATATTACGTCTATTATGATAAATAAGGGGCATCAAGTAACCGTTATTGTGTTATCTGAAAAGAATGAGATTTTCTATTATAGGGAAACGATTCGGGTAATACTTATAAAGACGAAATTTCAGAATGAATATGTATGGCTGGCGCGTAGAAAATCAAGAAAAGGAGCGTTGTTTCAGTATTTATTTGATCTGTTTTTAACATTTATGGCATTGGTAAATAGCTTGCAAATGTATGCCGCCTTAAAGAAGCTGCTTGCCAAAGAGCCGGCTGATATTATTCATGTGGCCAGCTGCAGGGCAGTCGGTTTTTTCAGAACGTATAAAGTTCCGACTGTTTTAAGAGCATCTTGTGATAGTGCTTACTGGCGTGAAGCGTGTTTTCCAGATTTTGACTACGATAGAACTATATTTATCAAGAACTGGATGGATAAAGCAGAGTTGTTTTGCATGAGACGCGCAGACGCTGCTTTTGCACCAAGCAGATGCTGTGCAAATATTCTGGCAAAACGTGCTGGCAGACCGTTTTCTGTTATAGAATCTCCGTTTCGTCAGCATGTTATTCAAACTGATGACAGCGTTTATAAAGAACAGCTGAGGGGGAAGAAGTATCTGTTGTTTAACAGTACACTGTCAATGCTGAAAGGTACACATCTGGGTATCCGTGTAGCAGGCAGGATTTTAGAGAAGTATCCAGATTTATATTTTGTTTATGCGGGTACAGATAATGGAATCGTACCAGGACAAAAAGCAGAAGATGTTTTAAAGGAACAGAGCAGAAGATATCAGGGAAGGGTTATATATCTGCATAAACTGGATCAAGAACAGCTGTTTCCGGTAATTGAAAATTCATTTGCATGCGTACTTCCTTCCAGAATTGATAATCTGCCCAATTCGTGTATCGAAGCCATGGCATTGGAAAAAGTTGTGATAGGGACATATGGTGCAAGCTTTGAACAGCTGATTAAGAATAAAGAAAACGGACTTCTGATACAGAGAGATTCTGTGAATGCCCTGGCAAATGCAATTGATTATCTGATGCAGTTAACGGAATGGGAACGTTTAGAAATGGGAAGAAAAGCAAAAAAAGCAATTGCCCGATTAGATCCTGATATAATCTATATACAGCTGATGGAATATTATGAAACGGTGATGGAGGATTTCAAGCAGAAAGGGAACAGAAGGTACAGTTTGAAATGACGTTATGTGAGAAGGGACAATATGTTTCATGGTCAGAGATTGTAAAATAATAAGAGATGAAGAACTCATATATAAGAAAAAATTTTTAATATGGGGCGCTGGAAAAGGTGGACAGGAGCTATTTGCAAAATTGCAGACAGAAACAGATAATATTGCATTTATAGATTCAGACAATACAAAATCTGGATATTATTGTGGAAAACCTGTTTATGGCCTGGAAAAGCTGCCTGATTATTTAAAGGATGATAATGCTGCAATTATCATATCGGTCCTCAGTATAGAGCTTCAAAAGGAAATATTAGATCAGCTTTTTTCTTTTGGGGGGGGGTTTTTGTGCGACGTTTACACAAAATTTGCAGTCGAACTTGCTCTGAGTATATTGCAGGCAAAAAAGATAGAAAAGCAGAATGAAGAAATACAGATGCTTCATGCCAGACTTCAGCAGCAAGGTTCGGAAAACGGCAGCCTGAGATTTCGGCTGCACTTCATGGAACAGCTATTTACTGCAGAAATGTCAGAAAAAACGGTGTTTGTTTATTCAAGTAAAAAGGTTGCATCAAGCACAATATGTCTGAGTGCATGCAAGGCGGGCGTTTATGCTTTGCATACACATTTTTTTAGAGACAGAGAAACTGTAATTTCGATAGATGCAATCCGAATGTTTATAAAAAGAAAGCATGGAAAGATGATAACGCTTGTCAGGGATCCAATTGCTCGGCAGATTTCATTGATGTGGCATATTCTGGGTGATAACGCACAGCATCTAATTGGCCGGTACGGGACTTTTGATAATATCGAAAAAATGTATTTATCTGTTACAAAAGAAGAAGATGAGTTTGCATGGTTTCAAAATGAACTGGAGCAAGTAATTGGTATTTGTGTATTTGACTATCCATTTAACCGAGAATTAGGTTATTCTGTTATTGAAAAAGATGGTATATCGTTGCTTATTTTAAAAATGGAAAAGCTTGCTTCTTTAGAAGGAGTGATTGCAGAATTTCTTCAAGAAGATAGCTTTAAGTTTTATAATGATAATGTAACAAAGAATAAGAAATATGCATTTGCATATCAGGAATACATGGAGCACGCAGTGATACCCGATGAATTGATAGAGCATTATTATCATGACAATGATTATATGAGACATTTTTATACAGAAGATGAAATACAAGGATTTTACAAACGCTGGAAGTATTTGCGTTAACCAGAGTGTCTGATAGGGATAGTTTGCGGGGGCAGATATGGTAAAAGATTTGGAATTGATGAAAGATATTACTCCCTTATTTATAAAAAAGATAATAGTATGGGGAATTGGAAAAAACGGTCGTTCTATTATTAAGGAACTTAAAGCAATGGGAGCCGGAAAAGAAGGGATATTTCTTTGTGATTCAAATTGCGAATTATGGGGTGAAACAGTTATGGAGCATAAAATAATTTCACCAGACCAACTGAGGGAAGCTGTAGAAAAAGATAATTCAGATGAAATAGCGGTTATAGTTACGGTTCTTTCTATTCAGCTGCAAGATGAAATTATTGAGAGAATTCATGAGATATTTGGTACATCTGTTGATATTTATACCGAATATGGATTTACCTGGGGGACATTTTATGATATAAAGAATGCTTTTACTGACAGCTCATACAAAAATAAAAAGTTAAAGGAGCATGAAGAAAGCAGATGCACATCATTTCAGCAAAGATTAAGTCAGGTAAGAGAAGATGTATTTCGATATTTTACATTTCTTCCATTGCATAATAATGAAATCATACTTGTTTATCAGCCTGGGAAAGTGGCTTCAACGTCGCTTTACAAAAGTATACAAAATTATGGTTATCATGTTTTGCATTGTCACGAACTTGATAAAATTGGAAGCAGTGATGACGACCTGTACAGGCTGCTGAATCTGTATTCGGGAAAAATAATCAGTCTTGTAAGGGAACCAATTGCAAGGCGTATCTCAGAAATGTGGCAGGGAATTCCATATGCGGACCGATATGTTTCCAGAGCTGATTTTTACGATGTGGAAAATTATTATTTTAACGAAGGAATTCAGGGGGCCTTATCGGAGTTTGAGTGGTTTGATACGCAGCTGAAAAAATTGTTTCGGATAGATGTATATGCGCATCCTTTTGATAGAGAAAAAGGGTATACAATTATAAAGCAAGGCCGTATAGAACTTTTATTGCTTAAGGTGGAAAAATTGAATGAACTGAATGATGTGGTAGGGAAATTTTTAGACATTGACCAGTTTCATTTATGTAATGATAATGTAGGAAGAAAAAAGCCATACCGGTATGCACTTCAGGAGTATAAAGAAAATTTTACTATTTCTCGGGAGATGTTAGAAAGCATATATGAAAATAAATATGTAAAACATTTTTATTCAGAACAGGAGCGAGCAGAGTTTTATCAAAAATGGACAAATAAAGGATTGCTGATGTGATACTTGACAGGAGAAAATGTATGGTAAAAGATTTAGAATTGATACAGGATATTACACCGTTGTTTGCCAGAAAATCTGTTATATGGGGAATTGGGAAAAACGGGCGAAAGCTGCTTGAAGAAATGCTGGATATGGACGCAGGAAAGAAAGGGATATATTTATGCGATACTGACAGCAGACGATGGGGAGAAGATATCGGCGGCATGAAAATTTTATCGCCGGATGTTTTAAGTGAGAAGATAGCAGAAGCAGAATTAAAAGATATAAATATTTTAATACCCGTTTTGTCCATACAGGTGCAGGATGAAATTATAAAAAACATCAAAAATCTGTGTGTGGGGGGGTATATACAAATATTTATACCTGGTACGCTATAGACCGGGGAGTTTATTTAAATATAAAAAATCCGCTTGTAAACAGCAGATACCGAAGAAAAAAATTATTAGAATATTTAGAAAGCAAAAAGCGTTTGAACGAACAGTCAGTCAATAAGATACATGTATTAAATTACTTTGCATTTCTGCCATTACATAATGATGAAGTAATAATAATACACTCCATGGGAAAAACAGGCTCTTCATTTATATATAGAAGCATTCAGGATTACGGAAGAAATGTTTTGCACTGCCATGTACTTAGCAGTCTGGGAGAGCATGCGGATGATGTATACAATCTTTTAAATGCCAAATCAGCAAAAATAATCTCTTTTATCAGAGATCCTGTGACAAGGCAGATTTCTGCAATGTGGCAGAATTTTTGGAATATGGAACGTTATAGTGACGAGGCTGAATTTACTGAAATAGAGAACTATTACTTTGAAAAAGGAAATATAGAAAAAATTTTCAACTGGTTTGAATGGGAAGTAAAGAATGTTTTGAAAATAGATGTATTGGCGCATCCATTTGATCAGGAAAAAGGATACAGTATAATCAAACAGGAAAACATTGAATTTTTAATAATGCGGACAGACAAATTGAATGATTTAGAGCAGATTGTAGGAGAGTTTCTTGGCATAAATCACGGCAAGCGAATAGCGGAAAGGAAAAACCGTATCGGTTTGCCATGCAGGCATATAAAGAGAGCTTTGCTATTTCTCGGAAAGAATTAGAGGATATTTATAAAAAGAATGAATATGTGAGACATTTTTATTCGGAGCAAGAGCGGGAGCAGTTGTATCAGAAATGGATGAAATGTGCAGAAAACGATATGGTATAACAGATAAGAGGGGTGAAGATTATTGTGCAGAAACTTTTATATGCAATGGCTGGGTATAGCTGCAGAGAAAATCCGATATGGATTATATGGGGAGCCGGATGCCGGGGAATGGCTTTACTAAAGTATTTAAAGAAATTAGAATCTCAAACGATTTATTTTGCTGATAATGATGAAAAAAAGCAAGGAAAAAAGATAGGGGGAATCCTTTGTATACCCAGAAGTGAAGCTGAGAAGATAGCCGGACACAGCATTATTCTTGCATCGCCGTATAGGGATACTGCTTTATATGATGATTTGAGAAGCGCCTTTCCTTATGTCATACAGGATGTGGTGCTTGAAATCCTTGATTTTTATCCGCAGGCACATGGATTTCAGAAATTTGTTCCTTTGGGTCATTTCTTTAGTCAGTATCCAGATATGGATGAGATAGAAAGAAAACATGAGATGTTGTACCAACTGGACAAAGAGATAAAAGATATAAATTTTCATATAGAAACGCAGATGAATCTATTAGAAAGAATGAAAGAACTGCTGGCAGATAAGCCGGAGTGGACAGGGAAAGATAAATATGTGGAAAGCATTTACCGATATCAAACAGATGCGACCGCTTTTTGTCTTCCTGATGCAGTATGTCTGCACTGCATGTTAAGGATTTTAAAACCGGGCAGAATTATAGAAGTTGGTTCTGGATGGTCTTCAGCGGTTACTTTAGATACAAATGAATTTTATTCCAATAACGAAATAAAAATATCATTTATAGAACCTTATCCTGATACACTAAACCGGATATTAAAACCGGAAGACAAATTTGAAATGAAGTGCTGTGGTTTAGAAGAAGTAGAACTTTCCTATTTTGAGCAATTAGAAAAAGGTGATGTTTTATTTATTGATTCAACTCATGTATCAAAAATAGGTTCGGATGTGAATTATCTTTTCTTTGAGATTCTGCCACGGTTAAAAAGGGGAGTGTTTGTTCATTTTCATGATATATTTTATCCTTTTGAGTATCCTTATAACTGGATTAAAAAAGAAGGCTGGATATGGAATGAACTATATATGCTGCGGACATTTCTAATGAATAATAAAGATTATAAAATGATATTTTTCTTTGATTATTTAGTAAAAGCGTATCCGGATAAAGTACAGGATTGTCTTCATATGAAGAATCCTTCTGGAGGCAGTTTCTGGCTGGAAAAAGTGTGATGAAATATATAGATAGATATGTGATACCTGTAGTATGGGGATTGGATTCGAAATATGTGCTCCAGGCATTTGTAGTAATGAGGGCTATACTGGAAAATTCATCGCAGGAGTACAAATTTTTCTTGCTAACTGCAGATAATATAAAAAATAAAGTGAAAGAATATACGTCTGTCTTACAAAAAAAGTACAGCCATTTTGAAGTCTTTGTAAGAAAGATTGACGCAAGTATTTTTTCAAATGCTCGTATTTACAATAAACATCTGTCGAAGGCGGCTTATTTCAGGCTTTTAATTTCTGAAATAATCATGGAATATGATAAATGTATTTATCTGGATTGTGACTTGATAGTATATGGTGACTTAAAAGAAGTATTTGAGATTGAATTAGAGGATAATTATCTTGCAGGAATAAAGGATTGTCATATTGCGGAGGATACGCCATACCAACACGAGCACCAGAAAATCATAGGACTGCCATCACGTGACAAATATGTTAATTCTGGAGTCCTGTTATTAAATTTGAAAAAAATAAGAAAGAATCACCTTATCAACAGTTTTATGAAGCAGCTGGAAAAAGAAAACTGGTATGAGGATCAAGATGTACTGAACCGATGCTGCTATCCGTTTATAAAGCTGCTGCCGTTAAAATACAACCTGTTTCATTTCTATCTTGGGAAAAATATAAAACATTTATATAAGTTGCCATATAGTGAAGAAGACTTTGATTTTGACCATCCATTTATTTTGCATATGGGAAGCATTTACAAGCCGTGGAATAGCTATGCAATAAAGGGAAGCAGCGAGTGGTGGCAGCTTGCAGAAATATTCCATGAATGTCAAGAATATCAGTATTGTAAACAAAAATGTCAGGAAGAAGCATCACACAATGAAATACAGGAATTAATAAGGAAAGCAGAAAAAAGCAGACAGGTTGTGATTTGGGGATATACGTCAAATGGAAAGCAGTTATGTGACATTTTTTTGGAATATCAGCTGAATAATATTACAGCAATTGCAGACAATAATGAAAATTTATGGGGAATTGAATATCATGGAATACCAGTTCAGGGACTGTCCTCCATAAAAGATAAAATGGATGATATTTTGTGGATTATTACATGTAGAAAGGCATATGAGGAAGTTGCCAGGCAGTTGAAATCATGCGGGATAAAAGATGCGGATATGTTTCATTACGTGAATCGCCATGAAGAGCGAATGTATCTGCTTTCTTTGCAGGAAAGTGCGTATGAGAAGGAAATTGGCTATATTGCAGATATTGAATATGTGAGTCAGATACCTGATGCAGATAAAAGGAAACAGTATATCAATCGGATTATAAAGTATCCAGATGAATATTCGGAGGAATATGAATATCTGAGTAAGAAATATTTATTTCAGTATTGGATTGGAACACCCGATTAGATAAGGTACTGGGTTAGCAGGGAGCAAAAGATGAAAATTACGGTTATTACAGTCTGCCTGAACAGTGCAGACACAATTGAAAAGACAATTCAAAGTGTTATAGCGCAAGATTACCATTCATTAGAGTATATTGTGATAGATGGTGGCTCAACAGACGGAACGCTTGCGATACTGGATAAATATCGGGACTATATTGACATAAAAGTTAGCGAGCCTGACAATGGTATATTTGATGCCATGAATAAAGGAATAGGAATGGCCACAGGTGATGTCATTGCAATTTTGAATAGTGACGACTGGTATGAAAAAGATGCGCTTAAAATGGTTGAAAACGCATTTCTGGAATCTGGGTGTGACTGTGTATGCTGTGATAATTACGTGGTAAGAAAAGATGGTAAGAAGGTCTATTATAATGGAACAGATATGCGGATAGATGATTTACATTATCGCATGATTTATTTTCATTCAGCAATCTTTTGCAAGAGGCAGTATTTTAGAAAAAGCGGAAATTTTGACCTTACATATAAAATGGCCGCTGATTATGACTGGTTTTTAAGAGTGACTGAACAGAAAGCAAAGATGTATCTGCTGCATCGTCCGGTATTCACGTTCAGCTACGGCGGTATCAGCAGTGTATATGAGACGGAATGTGCTGCAGAAGCAAGACTGGCAGCTTCCAGACACCTTTCAGAAGATAAGAAAGAGTATCAGGAAAAAATCGATAACCGGTTTTATGATATATTGATTCGCAATGCGGATAGAAAATGTGTTTATGGTTATTTAGCAGAGATTCTTGGCAAACACCGGGAAAATATAATCTGGGGTGCCGGAGTCAGAGGGATACAGTGTTTTGACTGGTTTCAAAAAATTGGGATAGGAGTCTGTGCGGTCATAGACAGTCATTCATTACGCTGGGGGGAACGGATACAGGGAGCTGAAATCAGTCCGCCTGGTATACTGAGAAATAAAATATGCAATCTCATTATTACACCAGACAGCTATGCCAGCGATATTCGGGATATGGCGTTACAGGTAGGGGCAGAGGAGATTCGTATTTTTGAATTAAAGAAACTATGCAGGACACTGGCACAAAAGCTGGAGATAAGTATTTCTAGCAGAGGAATGAAATAAATGCAGAAATGAGACAGACATATGCAGAAGAAAGTCGGAGTTGTATTAGTAAATTATAATGGTGAAAAATATATAACAGACTGTATAAATAGTTTGCTTGTTCAGACTTATACAGCCGTCCGTATCCTGATTTGGGATAATCATTCCAGTGACGGTTCCGTATCGCTTATTAAAAAGAAATATCCTGAAATTGAACTGGTTGAAAGTTCGTGTAATTATGGATTTGCAAAAGCAAATAACCTGGCTGTAAAAAAGCTTTTAAGGCAAGGGGCAGATTATATTTTGTTATTAAATACAGATACTGCAGCAGACCCGTTTCTTATTGAGAAGCTATTAAAAAAAGCAGATGAAAATACAGTTACAACAGCTCATATCCATATGGGTAAGCATGGTGAAAAAATCTGGTATGCAGGGGGCATGCTGAAGTTTGAGACAGGCAGTGCAGAACATTTTACCAGTGGAAACTGTAAAGATGCGAAACAGGTATCATTTATCAGCGGGTGCTGTATGATGATTCACAGGGACATTATAAGAAAGCATGGATTATTTGATACGAATTATTTTTTATATTACGAAGATACAGATTTATGCATGAGATGGTATCTTGAAGGAGTGCGGATGTATTATGTGCCTGACGCAGTATTATGGCATAAAGTCGGAGGCAGCCATGGAAAAAGCGGAAATTTCTGGAAGAAATATTATATGGTATGCAACAGGCTGTATTTTGTAAACAAGTTTCATAACGATATGCAGATTAGTGTAGTAAGGGTAATTTGGAATATCATAAAGGAAGATATAATTTTTGCCAGGGAAAAAGATTTAACAATAATTGTTGCGGTATGTAAAGGAATTGCAGATTTTACACTGAAATATCTAAGAACAAATGCGATTAATAAAGAAAGGAAAAAATTATGAAAAAAGGAATTATTGGGCTTTTATCATTACTTGCAGGAGCAGGAGCGGGAGCAGCAGTGGCAGGAAGAAATGGAGCAAAGAAAACAAAAACGGAAATGGATTATGCCAAAAAGCATTTAGAACTGTTTCTTATGATGAATCAGTGGGTAAAAGTAAAACAGGAAGGTAAAAATCTGGCATCTTATTTCAAAAATAACGGATATAAAAAAATTGCGGTTTATGGCATGAGCTATGCAGGTGAAACGCTGATCAGTGAATTGCAGGGAACTGACATACAGGTCATGTATGGAATAGACAAAAAGGCAGATTCGATGTTTTCGGAAATAGAAATATATTCTATGTCTGAAGTTATGAATAAAGCGGAAATAGATGATGTAGATGCTATTGTGGTAACTGCCATCACATATTTTGATGAAATAGAGGAGAAATTAAGCACGAAGACATTATGCCCGATTGTTTCATTAGAGGATATCCTGCACGAAGTGTAAGCTGCCTGTAGAAAATTTATAGTGAGTGAGGGAGGCTGGTCATGAGATTATCTGTCAAAGATATCGTAGATATTGTAAGTAAAATGCGCAGATACGGCTGTGTCCTTTTCGGAGCTGGGAATAATGGGAAATTTGCACTAAAAATGCTGGATGAAGCAGAAATAGAAATAAAAGCGGTGTTTGATTCTGTCAACGGAAAAGAGGTCATGGGAATAAGGGCGCAGACATTAGAGGCTCTGGATGCTTATCATTCGGATATTGTTTGTATTGTGACACCGAAAGAGAACACCGCTGAAATCTGGAAGATTTTGAAAATGCATTTTAAACTGGTTATAGATATGCAGATTATCCACTGGATGAAATTCTGTGTTCCAGACAAAGAAAATTCCGTCTTTACTGAAAAATGCAACCTTCATACTTTTAATAGCTATGATTCTCCATATCTGCAGAAAACGGAGCTGGATTATTACAGGCAGACAGAGGACAGGTGGAAGCAGGTAAAGGATATAGATTTAAATATTGAAGGACAGAAAAGAAATCTGTCTGAGTTAAGGGCGTATTATATAGAATTTCAAAAACAGCTGCAAGGGCATGAGCAAAGCTTTCGATATACAGCAGGCAATTCGATGTTTAGCATGGCAGATGCTGCGCTGCTGCACAGTATGATTCGGAAAAATAATCCGCAGAATGTGATTGAAATTGGAAGCGGATATTCTACCTGTGTCATGCTTGATACATCTGAATATTTTATGGATGACAATCTTAATATTACATGTATAGAACCTTATCCGGACAGGCTGCTTTCGAGTTTAAAGAAAGGCGACAGAAACAGGATAACGCTTTATGACCAGGCAGTTCAGAATGTGCCATTGGAAGTTTTTGACGTGTTGGGACCAGGAGATATCCTGTTTATTGATTCCTCTCATGTGGCTAAGTTAGGCGGAGATGTATTATGGGAATATTTTTATATTTTACCGTACTTAAAACCGGGTGTTACGATTCATATCCATGATATTGATTATCCGTTTACATATCCTTTTGAATGGATTTATGACGGCCGTGCCTATAATGAGGCTTTTATTGTGCGTGCATTATTAATGGATAGTAACAAATATGAGATTTTAGTGTATAACAGCATGATGATACGGGAATATGCAGAGCATTATCAGCAAAATTGGATACAGGAATATGCTCCGTTTGGAGGAAGTTTATGGCTGCGAAAAAGAATTGGAGGGGAATAAACAGGTGGAAAGATACCATTATTTACATCCCATACTATGTCAAAGGTGAAAAAAATAATGAGTATACTTTAAATATGATTAATATATTAAAAGAAAAATATACAGTGACAGGAATGTTATCGAGTCCGTCAGATATTGTGCAGCTGTTAAAAACCAGGGCAATTTTTTTAAACTGGATTGAAACAGATTTGGATATCAAGATGAAGAGCCAGCTTTTTTTTTATAAATTAGCCGGAGCAAAAATAATATGGGTTTTTCACAATAAATATCCGCATGATGCAGACTGTGAAGGCAGGATTACAGACAATATGCACTGGCTGGCCAGACATAGCAGTGTAATACTGCTGCATTCTAAAAGCAGCAAGAAGTATATTCCAGATGCTGTTCATAATGGACATAAAGCAGTTTATATTCCACATGTTTTGTACAGGCAGTACAGTGGAATAAAAAATACTGATGTTTTCAGGGAAAGCAATGGAATTGGGGAACATGATTTTGTTTTTACAGTATTTGGTATGATCAGGCCATATAAGAATATAGAAAGTGCTATTGAAGCTTTCAAAAACCTGCATCTAAAAAATGCATGGCTGTATGTAGCTGGAAATCCATCCAGTAAGGATTATGCGCAGAAAATTTTAAATCTGTGCAGAGAAGAACGAAATATAATATTGGATTTACATTATTTATCGAATGTTCAGATGGATCGTGTTCTGGAGAATTCGGATGTAATTGTGTTGCCGTATAAAGATAAAAGCAGTATGAATTCAGGTGTCATGATTCAGTCTTTTTCGAAAGGAAAAACGGTAATAGCCCCAGATATCTGCATGGCTAAAGATCTGGCATCGGGCGGATTTTTTTATATGTATCATGGCTGTTTAGAAAAGGTTATGTGGAAAGCATATGAGAATGGAAAATCTGTAAACAAGAAGATGGGGGAGCAGGCACAAAAATACGTAATAAAATATAACAGCCGGGAAGCAGTTGAAAATATAATATTCAAAATATTAAAATGATTGATGATAGAAAGGGGGCATATTATGGTAGAAATTTTAGATTTGACAGTACATATGATTGAAACAGATCAAATGACAGATTCTGTAATGGCAGATTTTATGAAGAGTAAAATTCCATATCTTGTGCTGCAAAAACAGGGAAAATATGCAGGTACTTATATACGGGAGTATGATTGTATTGTCACAGATACGGTCAAATGTGAGTGGGGGGGGAGTAAAGTCGCTTACCTCAGTTAGAAATCTGTTTATCAATCCTAAAGACAGGGGAAAGCTGGTGGCGATACTGGATGATGATGGCTGTTTGGTGACTTTCTTTGCATGGAATCAGAGAGCAGAAAGGGATAGCAGATATTTAGAACGATGCAAAGAAAGAATGCTGAATCTGCTGCAAAATGGTCATGATATTGTGCTAGAAGACTGGAATGAATATACGGCTGATTTTATTTTGTTTTTATCTGAACAAGAAAAATTGTTGGGCCGCATTTTTTTATCAGGAAATAACTGGGAGCTTAGCGCATTTTATCAAGAATATGAAGTAATTGAAAAGCAGGAAGATAAAATACTGGTAAATTAAGGAAGGAATTTTTTATCCGACAGAATAAAAGAGAGTTTATGCATTGAGAAAAATAAAAGATAACTATTTGCATAAATCCATTTATTTTTATTTAGGGCTGGGTGGCTTTGAATATCAGTATTATCAGGTTGCGAAATATATGTTTACATTTGGAAATGTACCAGATGGGTTTTGCAAGTTCCGCAGCCGGAAGCGTGACAAGGAATTTTTGGGTCGAAAAGTTGAAGATGTAGAAATACTTGTAAAACGTCCAGATGTATTAATAATAGTTGCTCCTGAAGAAATAGATGAAATAAAAGATTATGTTCCAGAGAAACAGTTTATAGATAATTATAACAAATTGTTTGAGATGAACCACTGTATGATTCAGGATAAAATTTTTCAGACATGGGGAACTGATGTACTATGTACGAAATTTAAGCAAAAGGCATTTTTGGAAAATATTGAATTTATGTATATAAATCAGAAAAATATAAATACAGTAGATGGAATACTACTTTGGGAAGTAATGGGTGATCATACTCCAGAAAACTACAGACAATATATGTCACAGGTAAACAATGAGGTTCAATTATATTCATATGATTTTTTGTATGAGACTCCTGAATGGAAATGTTCTACACAGTGGTTTCTTTGGGATTTGGAAAAGATAGCAGTACAAAAGAAAAAAGTTATTTTGTATGGAATAAAATCCCATTATACAAATGTATGGCTGCATATTTTAGAAACTTTTAGGGTTTCATTTGAGATTATGGATGATAAAGAAATAAAAAACTGGTATGGATATCATATTGAAAATATTGATGAAATTGCATATGCAGAAACAGAAGATTTAATGGTTATTCTCAATCAGCCTTATGAAGATATACTGCAGGAAGCAGAATTGTTAAAAGGATATGGGATATCGAAGGAAAATCACAACTGTGTTGGTTTATATGAACAGATAGAAAAAATGACCCCCCATGCAACTGTGATAGATATATGTGCAGGACCGATGACGGAACGGCTTGCTGAGCAGGACGTACCAGGATACTATACAATTGGAAAGGGCAGTGAAGAAGATTATAAAATATTGACAGTAGGGGGTTCGACTTCAGACAGTACAATATTTCAATACTATTCATGGCCAGAGGAATTGTATAGAATATTAAAAGCACTAGGGATTCATGTCCGTATATATTCAGGAGGAATGTCGGGTGCTTATTCCATGCAGGAACTTTCAAAGGTAATCAGGGATACCCGCGTTATAAAACCAGATATTATTATAAGTTATTCAGGAATAAATGATATAGGAGGCTGTTCCTTAACAAAAGGATATGTAAATGGGGTAAATGGTTCATGCAAGTCCTATTTGGAGAATCCTTTTGAAAACTGGCTGGAAAATGAGAAAATGATGAAAATGGCAGCTGATAAGTGGAATGCAAAGTTTTATTGCTTTGCGCAGCCGAGATTTTATCTGGATAATAAATATAGCCAGTATGCAGATTTTTATCCTATGGGATTTTATGAGGCGAGCATGGACTGGAAAAGAATGGTGAAAGCAGTAAATGGTTATCCGTGGTTTATTGATTCTACAGATATCTTAGATGACCATCCAGAAGTGTATTTTGACTCATGTCACATTACGACACAGGGAAACCGGATTATCGCGGAACATATTTTTAATCATATTAAAAATGATATCAGACAGGCAGCTGGGGGTGTATGATGAATATATCGAAAAATGAGGAGAGATTATATCAGTGGGCGATAAAAAATAAAAACGACAGTGGACTCAAAGAGAAGCAGACATCGGCTTCTTACTGGAATATACGAGATGATTCAAAGGATGGAATCATAGAGTACCATGTCGAAACAATAAAAGAGATGCAAGAATACTTGGCAAATGCTGGGATAGAGAAGGAACTGGCATTAATATTTAGTGCAGAGGCAATAAAATGGAAAATACAGTATTTTAAATCCAGGGAAGAAGAACTGAATTATAAAGAAGTGGAACTTCCTAGAATTAATGGCATTCCAGAATATGTGTATACATTTTAATGATGTAAACTTATAAAATGAGACAGGAGGATGCTTATGTATATATTAGGAATTTCTGCTTTATATCATGATGCCGCTGCTGCAATAGTAAAAGACGGCAGTATCATAGCAGCCGCACAGGAAGAACGATTTACAAGAAAAAAACACGACCCATCATTTCCAGAGCATGCCATATTATACTGTATGAATAAAGCTGGGATAACAGTTGACGATTTGGAGTGTATTGTATATTATGAAAATCCATATATTGTGATGGAACGTTTTGCGGAGAATTTGAAATGGCTTGGGCGGGATGCAATGCCATTGATTAAGCGCTCTTTTACAGACTATGCGGCAAATAAATTATGGATTCATAAAAAAACAGAAAATGTATTGCAGGGACTTGGAAGGAAGGGGCGGCTTTTGGCAGCAGAGCATCATATTTCTCATGCAGCATCAGCCTTTTATCCATCTCCGTTTGAAAAAGCTGTTATTCTGACTGTTGACGGTGTGGGTGAATGGACTACGACAGCGATTGGAATTGGTGACGGGAACAAGCTGGAACTGAAAGAAGAAATCAGCTATCCTGATTCTATAGGTCTTCTTTATAGTGCATTTACGTATTTTTGCGGATTTAAAGTGAACTCGGGCGACTACAAGTTTATGGGACTAGCGCCATATGGGAAACCTGTATACTATGATGTTATCAAAGATAAGATTATTAAAATCATGCCAGATGGCTCTTATAAAATGAATATGGAATATTTTGATTACTGGCGCGGAGGTACAATGATAAATGAAGAAAAGTTCAATGTGCTGTTTGATGGGCCAAAGAGAGAGCCAGAAGGGCGAATCACCAGAAGAGAAATGAACATTGCAGCTTCTGTTCAGAAAATTGTAGAAGAAGTCCTGGTTTTAATTGTGCGTCATGCAAAACAGACATATGGACAGGATATTGATAATTTAGTTATGGTAGGCGGCGTGGCTTTAAACTGTGTTGCAAATGGTAAAATTTTAAAAGAACATATTTTTAAAGATATCTGGATTCAGCCGGCTGCAGGAGATGCCGGAGGAGCTCTTGGAGCTGCATTGTATGCATATTATATGCATTATGGGATGGCACGCAGTATGACTGCCTCTGATGCGCAAGAGGGAAGTTATCTGGGACCAGGGTATACAATAGATGAAATCCAGAATTATCTTACAGAAGGAGGATATCCTTACCATAACTTTGATAATATGCAGGAACTTTTTGATACAATTGCAGCCGAACTGGCAGAGAAGAAAGTTATTGGATTATTTCATGGCAGGATGGAATACGGACCAAGGGCATTGGGGAACAGAAGTATTATTGCAGATGCCAGATCTGAAGAAATGCAGTCAAAACTGAATCTGAAGATTAAATACCGGGAATCATTTCGTCCGTTCGCACCGTCTGTGTTACTAGAACGGCTGCCAGATTATTTTGAACTGGAAAAAGAAAGTCCCTATATGCTGCTGGTGGATGAAGTAAAAAAGGAGAATCAGATCACATATAATTTAGCGGAAAGCCTGGATCAGGGAGAAGATGATCTTTTGTCAGTAGTAAATAAAAAGCGTTCAGATATTCCGGCTGTGACGCATGTAGATTATAGTGCCAGAATCCAGACGGTTACAAAAGAAAAAAATGAATATTATTATAACATTATCAAAGCTTTTGAGAAAAAGACTGGATGTGGGGTTATTGTTAATACTAGCTTTAATGTGCGGGGAGAGCCGATTGTGTGTACACCCAAAGAAGCGTATGAGTGTTTTATGAGGACAGATATGGATGTACTTGTGCTGGAAAACACCGTTTTGTATAAGGAAGAACAGCCGCATTTTGCAGATAAAAAGAACTGGCAGGAAATATATGAACTTGATTAAGCACAGAATGCAGTTTTAAAACAAAAGGAGACTGTCGGGAGGCAGTTCTCCTGATTTCCGGTTTTTAATATATCATTTGTTTTTCCATTTTCTTACAACGCAGCTTTTTTTACAAAAACATATCCAATATCTGATAATAACCGGATATCCTTCATCCAAAAGTTCAGCATCATAATGCCGTTCTTCAATCTGAGCAAGAGCTTTCTGACACAAGCTCTCCATATTTGTAAAACGCACAGCCCGTTTTATTTTAAAAATAATTGCAGGGAGCTGTTCATGATAAGGTTTAAGCAAAATATCATATCTCCCGCTTCCACTCTCACGGTTAGATAATTTTTCATAATCTGGAAGACCGCTTATAAGGCCAAGCAAAAAACCATGGTAAAAGTTTTCTGCGCTGTCCATAAAACTAATACTTTCCTGCAGCTGTTTTTTGCAAATTTTTCAATTACTTCCGTGCGGGCATGAATGACCGCATTGTAAAATGTAGAAAAATCCAATGTACTTATTTTTTTCATGAACCATTCAGATATTGTATGATTATAAATATATTGAATTTCCCTGTTTGGAATTTTAAAATAAGCCAGATAGTATCGGATTGAAAACGCTGGTCAGTGGCTTTCAGGTAGCCGGTAAAAAACAAAAAATTCCATAGATTATCCTGCGACTGCCGCATATTTGCATAGGTAATGTTTTCATGTACAGGTTTTTCAATGCTGTTTCCAGCAATCAGCGGCTCCAGTTCTTTTTTTGTATTACTGTCTGCGTATTCAATTAGTTCTCGTACAATACTATTAGAAGATGTATTCGCCTAATAAGGTTTTGGGTAAATGGTATTCTGGTATAAAATATCCCTGATATAATTCAGGACACTCCATGGATTATAGATTTCTGTATGCCCAAACAGATAGCCATTGTACCAGTTTTTTACTTCTTCAGTTTTTTACGCCATACCGTAATAAAGCAGCATTTCGTTTACTTCCTGCTGAGTAAATCCGAAATATTCAGCATAATGATTATCGAGAACAGAAATAACATCTAAATGATTCAGGCCGGTGAAAATACTTTCCTGGCTGATTCTCAGACATCCGGTAATTACTGCAAATTCGAGGCTGTCGTTTGTTTTTAAAGCAGATTCAAATAGCGAACGACCAAATTATCAGTCATTTTCAAGTATGAAATCTTCGTATATAAAAGCGAAATCCCTGTAAAATAGGCAGTGATGTTTGAATTATAACAAATACTTGCTATTCGCACCCGGACTGTATATAATATACACATGCAAAATAAAAATACAGGATAATCAGAAAGGTCATCTCAGCAGTTATGGAACAGATAAATAAGAAACACGAAGATGTAGAAATTTCGATTATCATTCCCGTTTATAACTGTGAAAAGTATTTAGGACAATGCCTGAAAAGTGTTATGAATCAGACAATAAAGAATATAGAAATCATTTGTGTTAACGATGGTTCCACAGACAATTCCGTGTCAGTTATAAATGAATATTCGAAACAGGATAGCAGAATTGTTTTGCTAAACCAGCTAAATCAGGGACCTGCCAAAGCACGTAATTTAGGTCTCAGCAGTGCAAAGGGGAGATACGCTGCTTTTTTGGATGCGGATGATTATTATCTGGAACCAGAAGCTTTAGAAATGATGTATTGTGCGTGTGAGGAAAATCATGTAAAGGCAGCAGGCAGTTTAAGAAAAAGTCTGATAGACGGAATGGAAAAGCCAGAGTCTTTGTTTACAGATATATTCCAGCAAAATGCGGCTTCTGCAGAGCAAAAAACAGTGCTTATAAAATATACTGATTATCAGATAGATTATGATTATCAGAGCTTCCTGTTTGATACAGCATTATTAATAGATAACGGGATTTATTTTCCTGATTATCTGAGATTTCAGGATCCGCCATTTCTTGTAAAGGCATTGTATGCAGCGGAGAAGTTTGCAGCTGTGAAGACTTATTTATATTGTTATCGTTTTTTTAGAGCAGCATCAAGATTTGATACGTCCAGGACAATTGACTTAATAAAGGGGCTGATCGAAAATCTTATTTTTGCTGATGAGTATCATTTGGATACTTTATTTCAGAACACGGCAGACCGTTTGGAGTATGAATATGCGAACATAATCTGCCGTAATATATCATGCAGGGATCTGACAGTTATACAGCTTCTTTTAGAAGCGAATCAGATTATATGCAGAAAGCTTCATAACCCGAAATTTATATTAAGGCCTTTGCAGATGATATTAGAAAATACAGAAGCTGAACATGCAGATTATGGAAATAGAATTTTGCAGAAAATCAGCAAAGAAAGCACCGTATGCATTTATGGAGCCGGGAAACTTGCAAAAAAATTTTTGAAGTATCTGGATAGTGCCCGGCTGAAAAATAAAGTTTCATGTATGATTGTATCTGGTGCAGATACAAAGGAGAGCATGACAGACGGGGTACCGGTAGTTTCTGTTCAGAATGTGAAGCTGCAGGATAAAAAACAGCTTGTTTTTGTAGCAGCGGGATTTATTTATCAAAAAGATATGAAAAACAGTCTCAAGGAAAATGGATTTCTCCGTTATCAGATACTGGATGATATTTTCCTTGAACAATTGTAAGAATAATTTATGGCATGGAGCGGGAGAAGTTCATGTATTATGCAGAAGAATTTGTAAAACAGTTATACCAGGGAAGGCAGATTGTAATTTATGGTGCGAAGATTGTTGCGGTAGAAGTGGCGAGCTGCCTGATGGGCGAGCCTTACCATTTGAAAATTTCTAATTTTATGGTTACGAGTCTGGAAGGAAATGTTAAGAAACTTCTTGGGATACCTGTTATTGACATAAAAGAAGGAAAAAAACATTATAAAGACGCAGTGGTTTTGGTGGCAATGATGGAAAAATATTTGCATGAAGTAATCCCGCTGCTGCAAAAGGAAGGTTTTTTGCATGTAATTCCTATGACGTTTGAAAGTGACCTGTGGAGTCAGCTTCGGGGCAATTATTTTCGGGAGCTGTGTTTAAAGCAGGGCAGACAGTATCTGACTTTGGAAGAAGAAATAGAAAAGGCAGTCTGTGATACGAATGAGGATTCTATTCATGATATTCACATGTATATGGTTCGCAGTCATGCTGACCGTCAGCTTCAGGCAGATCTGGATGCATATAATTGGGAAATTCCAATTCAGGCAGGAGCAGCACTGACTAGTCGGCAGATATTACAGGTTCGTGATAATCAGGGAGAACAGATATCTTATAAGAATCGGGAATACTGTGAACTTACAGCCTTGTACTGGATATGGAAAAATGATGTTTCAAAATATGCAGGGCTGTGTCATTACCGGAGGCATTTTAATTTCGATAAGGGTTTATTGCAAAAACTTATAGTGTCAGATATTGATGCTGTACTGACGATACCGATTTTGAATTTTCCAGATGTACGTACTGTATACGCAAATGACCATATCGAACAAGACTGGGACATTATGCTGCAGGCATTAGAAAAACTGCATCCGGATTACCGCAAGACAGCAGAGATTGTACAGCGGGGAGTTTTTTACTATGGTTACAATATGTTTCTTGCAAGGAAAGAAATTCTGGATGCGTATTGTGAATGGCTGTTTCCGATTCTGGAAGCCTGTGAGGAAAAGTGCGGAAAAAAAGAGAATGCATATCAGAACAGGTATGCTGGGTTCCTGGCTGAAAGGCTGATGACTGTCTATTTCCTTCATAATAAGGAGCAGTATAAAATTGTACATGCCCAGAAGACTTTTTTGGAATAATGGTAAGTATGAGCGGAGGTGGGCAGGATGTCCAGGCTTATGATATATGGAGCAAAATCAATAGCACTTGGGGTATGCCTTGCAGTGCAGAAATTATATCCGGGATATACGGTAGCGGGATTTGTTGTCAAATCCTTGCGGAATAATCCTGATACGCTGGGCGGACTGCCTGTATGGGAGTTACATACAGTAGAAGATAAAAGTGCATATATTTTAATAGGTACGCCGGAAGATACGCATTCAGAAATTATCCGGGATTTAGAAGATTGTGGCTTATACCATTATATATGTATTGATTCCAGAAAAGAAGCAAAACTAATGGAAGCGTATTTTGGAGAAATAGGAAGGTTTCCGTCGATTCATAAATTAAAAAAAGGAACAAAAGCAGCTCGGATGTGTGTTTATATGGCCAGATATTATAAGGACAGGATGCTGAAGAATACATATGCTCTCCCAGAATGGATTTGCCCGGTCAGCGCAGGCGCTGCGTTAGGCAGTGAAGACCAGATGACTGACCGGGATGACGATGGTGATAACATTTCAGTAAAAAATGGAAATTACTGTGAACTGACAGCCTTGTACTGGATGTGGAAAAACAGGCTTCAGGACAGTCATGAGTATGCTAAGAAAGCAGAGTATTATGGTCTGTATCATTATCGGAGAATACTTGATATTTCACAAGAAGATGTTTTGCGTCTCCAGGAAAATAAAATTGATGCTGTGCTTCCGTTTCCAACGGTGCATGAACCGGATATTTTTGAACACCATACCAGATACTTGAAGGAAGCTGACTGGCAGGCAATGATGGAGGCTCTGGAGGAACTGCATCCAGAGTACGCGAAAGCTTATCCTGAAATATTGGCCCAGCCTTATTTTTACAATTATAATATATTAGCAGCAAAAAGTTCGGTATTGCAGGAATACTGTGCATGGCTGTTTCCGATACTTGAGCGGACGGAGCAGTTAAGCAGTCCAAAAGGCTGGGAACGGTCAGACCGTTATATCGGTTATCTGGGAGAGAACCTGCTTACATTATATTTTATGTATCATAACCAGGATTTAAATATAGCACATACAGGCCGATATATGTTAATATAGATACGGCGAAAACTGCATGGACAGCAGCGGGAAAAATCACGGAGGATTAGTCATGTATACACAATTATCGGCATCTATGATGTGTGCAAATTTTGCAAACTTGAAAAAGGAAATAGAGTCATTAGAAGAGGGCGGGATCGATTCCTTCCATATTGATATTATGGATGGACAGTTCGTGCCTAATTTTTGTATGGGAATTCAGGACCTGAAGTGTATCCGCCGGCTGACGAAAAAGCCGGTAGAGGTTCATTTGATGATAAAAAGGCCTTTGAGCTATTTAAAAGTATTTATAGATGCAGGGGCAGATGTCATTTATGTGCATCCGGAAGCAGATTATCATCCGGCGGCTACTCTGCATGCAATTATTAACGCAGGAATAACGCCAGGAATCGCGGTGAATCCAGGGACTTCATTTGAAACGGTGAATGAGCTGCTTTTTCTAGCGGAGAGAGTATTGGTTATGAGTGTGAATCCTGGAAACGCAGGCCAGGTTTTTTTACCATATATTGGGCAGAAGCTGAATAAGTTCTTAGAAGTAAGAAGAGAGAGAAATATTGAAGTTTACTGGGACGGGGCATGCTCAGAGGACAAAATTCGCACCTATGCACCGAAAGGAGTAAAAGGCTTTGTGCTGGGCACTACCGTATTGTTTGGCAAGAAAAGACCATACGGAGAAATTTTGCAGGATGTCAGAGAATACTGTATTGAATAAGCAGTTTAAAGGCGGGAGGTTATGGTGTGAATTATGCAGTGATTCTATCTGGAGGTGTCGGAAACAGGCTGAAAGGGATTGATGTGCCAAAACAGTATTTTAAGGTAAAGGGCAGGACAATATTAAGCTATAGTGTAGAAGTAATTGAAAAATCGGCTTGTGTAGATGCTTATGTAATTGCGGCAGCAAAAGAATGGCAGGAAGAAATTATAAATGAAATGTACCGGAAAGTGAAGAAGGGAGAGACAGAGAGAAAGAAATTCCTGGGTTTTGCTCTTCCGGGAGAAAACAGACAGCTGTCTGTTTTGAACGGGCTTAGAGTGTTAAAGGATTGTGCGAAAGAAAATGATATTATTCTGATACAGGATGCAGTGAGGCCGCTTACATCTGATAACCTGATTTGTGCGTGTATAAAAGCAGCTGAAAAGGCAGAAGGTGCTATGCCTGTATTAAAGATGGCAGATACCGTATACTATAGTGCAGACGGCTGCAAAATTGATTCTCTGCTTGAGAGGGATAAAATTCTGGCGGGGCAGGCTCCGGAAGCATTTCGTTATGGAGTATATCTTCGTGCAAATGAAATACTGACAAAAGAAGAACTGCTTCAAATCAAAGGCAGCAGTGAGCCGGCAGTGAAAGCGGGAATGCATATGGCTCTGGTAGATGGGGAGGAAGGGAATTTCAAAATTACGACTGCTGCAGATTTGAGGCGTTTTGAACAGCTGGCGGGAGCACGGGAAATATGAAGGCGTATGTGTTAAAAGGAATTGGGCAGTTAGAGTATGAAGATGTGCCAATGCCGCAGTTACAAAGCGGCTGGGCAATTGTTCAGACTGGAGCAGCCGGTATTTGCGGCTCGGATATACCGAGGATTTTCAAAACAGGTACATATCATTTTCCGATGATACCAGGGCATGAATTTTCTGGAAAAGTAGTTAAAATATCGGATGAAAAGCATAAGGGGTGGCTGGGAAAAAGAGCAGGAATTTTCCCGCTGATTCCATGTATGAAATGTGCAGTCTGTAGGACGAAACAGTATGAAATGTGCGGGAATTATGATTATCTGGGCTCTCGGTGCAATGGAGGCTTTGCGGAATTTTCAGCTGTTCCGGTTTGGAATCTGATTGAACTGCCGAAGAATATGGGCATGAAAGAGGCTGCGCTGCTGGAGCCGGCATCTGTTGCATTGCATGCTGTAAGGCGGCTGAAATTACAAAAAGAGGATTTTGTTGTATTGCTTGGACTCGGAACGATCGGTCTGCTTATTGTGCAGTGGCTGCGAATCATGGGTATACGTAAAGTATTAGCATCTGGCCATAATCAGGGTCATGGTCAGATGATGATGAAAGTGGCATCAGAAGACTATCAGTATCTGAATCTTGATAGGAATCCTGATAAAAAGTTTGATATGTTTTCGTGGGTTATGCAGTATACAAATGGCGAAGGTGCAGCAGCAGTTATCGACTGTATTGGAGATTCAGAATCCATGAAGGACTGTCTGGACTGTGTAAAGCCGGGAGGACAGGTTTTATCTGTTGGAAATCCAAAAGGAGATATCTGTCTGGAAAAAGACACGTATTGGAAAATACTGCGTAAGCAGATTCGGCTGACAGGAACATGGAATTCTTCTTTTTATCATAGAGAAGAGGATGACTGGCATTCAGTGATAAAAGCATACTGCAAAGGAGCACTCAGGCTGTCTGAATTAATTACGCATGAACTCGCATTTGAACAATTGCATACAGGGCTTGATATTATAAGAAACCATGAAGAATATCATAATAAGATTGTTATTTCGAATCGGTCTGTGATTTAAATTCATATATTCAGATATGTTATAAAATTGTTGAGCATGGAGGCTGTGCAGAATGAAAAAAGCATTAATTACAGGGATAACCGGACAGGACGGTTCCTATCTGGCGGAATTTCTGATGGAAAAAGGATATGATGTCCATGGCTTAATCAGGCGTTCTTCGGTAGATTACAGAGAGAGGATTGCTCATATGGAAGGAAGTCCTCATTTTCACCTGCATTATGGTGATTTAGCCGATTCTATGAGCCTGACAAATGTGATTGAAAAAGTACGGCCGGATGAAATATATAATCTTGCAGCGCAGTCTCATGTCCAGGTCAGTTTTGACGTTCCCGAATTTACAGCAGATGTAGATGCAGTAGGCGTTCTCAGAATACTGGAAGCTGTGAGACTCACGGGGCAGACGAAGACCTGCCGTATTTATCAGGCATCTACTTCAGAATTGTATGGTAAAGTAGAGGAAATTCCGCAGAGCGAGGCAACACCGTTTCATCCTTACAGCCCTTACGCAGTTGCAAAACAGTATGGATTTTGGATTGTCAAAGAATACAGGGAAGCTTATGGGATGTTCTGCTGTTCTGGAATTCTTTTTAACCATGAATCGGAGAGACGGGGAGAAACATTTGTTACGAGGAAAATTACACTGGCGGCTGCAAGAATTGCACAGGGAAAACAGGACAGGCTGTATCTTGGAAACCTTTCAGCTCTGAGAGACTGGGGATACGCAAAGGATTATGTGGAATGTATGTGGATGATGCTTCAGAATGATGATCCGGAAGATTTTGTCATAGCTACAGGCAGGCAGCATTCTGTCCGTGAATTCTGCCAGCTGGCTTTCCATTATGCAGGAATTGAGCTGGAATTTCAGGGGACAGGGATTGATGAAAAAGGCATGGATAAGAGTTCAGGCAGAGTTCTTGTTGAGGTTTCAGAAGATTTTTACCGGCCGACAGATGTGGTCAATCTCTGTGGCAATCCAGCCCGGGCAATGAAAAAGCTTGGATGGAATCCGGCCAGAACGAGTTTTGAGGAACTTGTTAAAATTATGGTGGAGCATGACATGAAAAAAGCAGCAATGGAGCGTGCAGAGGAGCATATCAGAGTAAATCTGGAAGAGTATTTGGAAAAAGGTGTTGTAAAATAAAAAACGGTGCAGGAATGCAAAGCTTGTAAACTGAGGAGAGAGCGGGAAATGAATAAAAATGACAGGATATTTGTTGCAGGGCATAAGGGCATGGTCGGCTCAGCGATTATCAGAGAATTGGAAAAACAGGGTTATGCAAATATTTTGACGCTTCCGCATTGCAGGCTGGATTTGACCAGCCAGAAAGATGTAGAAGCATTTTTCCAGTCTGAAAAGCCGGAATATGTATTTCTTGCTGCAGCGAAGGTGGGAGGCATTGAAGCAAATGCAAATGCACCGGCGGATTTCATGTATGAAAATATCATGCTTGAAATGAATGTGATTCATGCTGCATGGCAGAATGGATGCAGGAAACTGGAATTTTTAGGATCATCCTGTATTTATCCCAGGCTTGCACCGCAGCCAATGACCGAAAGCTGTCTTTTGACAGGAGAGCTGGAGAAAACAAATGAAGCTTATGCATTGGCAAAAATCAGCGGGTTAAAATATTGCGAATTTCTAAACAGACAGTATGGAACGGATTTTATTTCGGTAATGCCAACAAATCTTTATGGACCGAATGATAACTACCATCCGATTCATAGTCATGTGCTTCCGGCTATGATTCTAAAGTTCCATGAAGCAAAAGTGACAGATGCATCTTCGGTTATATGCTGGGGTGACGGAAGTGCGATGAGAGAATTCCTGTATGTAGATGATTTGGCGGAGCTTTGTGTGTTTTTAATGAACCATTATAGCGGGGATGAGACGGTGAATGCCGGTACGGGGAAGGAATTGTCTATAAAAGAACTGGCCGAAATGACCGCGCAGATTGTCGGCTATAATGGAGAGATTTTATGGGATACAGAGAAACCAAATGGTACGCCGCGTAAGCTGCTGGATGTGAGCAAGGCAGAAAAGCTGGGGTGGAAATATAAGACGGAACTGAAAGATGGAATCAGAATGGCGTATGAGGATTTTCTTAGGAACCCAGAAATAAGAAAACGATGACAGGATTTATGTGATTTGACACAAAGAAATCTGCAGAGGTAAAGGATACTTTTAGGTTTAAAAACTGCTTGACTATACATAACGACAGCTTATATAATTAAAAATATAAGAAAATTCAAGGAATGGCAGCCATAGTATTATATTTTGCAGCAGAATTTTTAAAATAATACGAAAAGAGGAAAGTGTCAAATGTCAAAATTTATTTCACCGGTTCTATCATTTTTTGCAGACATTGCAAAACTCGGAGTTGTTGTAGCAATACTTTATGCCATATATTTATTATACGGCTTGAAAAAAGGCTTTATTATGATTTCAGCGTAATAAAATAATCAGCTTACTTTACTAACAGATATGAATGCTCACGAGATATAATTTCAGAATAAGATATTAACACATTGGAAAATAAAGTGTGGAAAAAAGGTATCTGTCAATTGAGGGGAGGACAGCTGAATGGCAAATAAACCGCTGCCAGTCGGAGTAGACAATTTCGAAAAACTGATTACAGAAGGCTATTATTTCATCGATAAAACGCTGCTCATTCAGGAACTTTTAAGCATAAAAGGCGATGTAAACCTATTCACCCGTCCCCGCAGATTCGGCAAAACGCTCAACATCAGCATGCTCCAGTATTTTTTCGAAGATGCCAGAGGGGCTGACGGAAAAAAAACAGATAACAGCCATCTGTTTCAAGGCACAAAAATCATGCAGGCAGGAGAAGAATATCTGTCTTACATGGGACAGTATCCGGTTATCAGCCTTTCTTTAAAATCCACAAAACAGCCGGACTTTCACCTGGCATACCAGCTGCTGGTAAGACAGATTGCAGACGAGTTCAGAAGACATCGCTTTGTAATGGAAAATCTGCCGGAAGAGCAGAAGAAAAGATATGAAGACATTATATGGGAAAAAGCTGATACCGGCAGCGTTAGTGATTCTATCAAATTCTTATCCGAATGTTTAGAAAATTATTATGGACAGAAAGCAATTATCCTGATTGACGAATACGATGTACCGCTGGAAAATGCTTTTTTTGAAGGTTTTTATAAAGAAATGGCCAGCTTGCTCCGTTCGCTGTTTGAGTCAGCCTTTAAGACAAACAGCAGCCTGAAATTTGCTGTAATCACAGGCTGTCTTCGGGTTTCTAAAGAGAGCATTTTTACCGGAATGAATAATTTGAAGATTTTTTCCATTCTGAGTAAGAATTATTGTGAGTATTTTGGTTTTACAGAAGAAGAAGTGAAAAAAATCTGCAGAGATTACGGTCTGGAACATAAGTATACAGAGGCAAAAGAATGGTATGACGGTTATATATTCGGAAATGCACATGTATATAATCCCTGGAGTATCATCCGTTATATTGAAGATATGATGGCAGACAATACAGCATTTCCGTCTGCTTACTGGGCAAATACAAGCTCGAACAGCATTGTACGGACACTGATTGAACAGGCAGATGATGATACAAAAGAAGAAATAGAAGAACTGATTGAGGGAAAAATGGTAGAAAAGCGGATTCATGAAGACATTACATATGATGAAGTTTACAATTCCATGGAAAATTTGTGGAATTTTATGTTTTTTACCGGATATTTTCGCAAGGTATCAGAGAATATGGACAGTCAGGGGGATCTAAATGCAGTATTTGCTTTGCCGAATAAAGAAGTAAAATACATTTTCCGCACAAAAATACTTGCATGGTTCGATGAAAAAATAAAGGCGAAGGACCGCACCAGGCTGTTTCAGGCATTTTTAGACCATGATGCGGCAATACTGGAAGAAGAGATTTCAGAGCTTTTGCTGGAAACAATCAGCTTTTATGATGCATATGAAAGTTTTTATCATGGATTTCTGTCAGGAATTTTGGCAGGCATGAAAGGCTATGTTGTAAAATCAAACCGCGAAGGCGGTTCCGGGCGCAGTGATTTGTTTGTCAGGCCGGTGACGAGGCGGAAAGAAGCGTTTGTTGTAGAATTTAAAACAGCGAAGAAGTTTCAGGAAATGGAGGCGAAGGCGGAAGAAGCCCTTTGTCAGATAGAGGACAGACAGTATGTACGGGAATTAAATGAAGACGGCTATGAGAAAACGGGAAAATATGGAATCGCTTTTTTTGGAAAAGACTGTCTGGTAAAAGTGAGATAATTTAGAAAGGCATTCAGTTAATTTTATGGAAAAGTTAGGAACGAAAGCAGAAACCCTCCAAAAGCTTTACGGAAAATTAAAGCATGCAGAGGTTCTTCCGCAGTTATGCTTTACAGTACAAAAGTGGGAAAGAGACAGAGAAAGCATTCTGCATGAATATGAGAAAACAGGCTGGAATCAGCCGGCTGCAGTACGGAGCAGCGCCCTGATGGAAGATACAGCATCAGAGTCTTTTGCAGGCATATATGAATCTGTATTAAACGTAAGCGGAAGGGAAGAATTTATACATGCAGCAGAAAAAGTGATAAGCTCCTATAAAGATGGAAACCCTCAGAATCAGGTTTTGGTGCAGCCGATGCTCAGCCAGCAGCATCTCTGGGCCGGAGTAGCATTTACAATTGACCCGAATACGCTGGGCAATTATTATGTAATCAATTACAGCACCACGGGCTCTACATCTGAGATTACATCAGGAAACAGCACGGAAAATGTTCTTTTTTATCAGTTCAAGGCTGGCGGATATGAGGATGCGCCCTCTGAAATGAGAATGCTTTGCACAGCGCTCCGGGAGCTCGAGGACTTTTTTGGACAGGAAAATCTGGATGTGGAATTTGCATTTGCGGATAACCGGCTTTATATTTTACAGGTAAGGACATTATGCATTCAGGGTAAGCCAGCCGGCCTGGAGCGCCAGAAAACGGAACTGCAGCGTATTGAACAGAAAATCCGTCAGCAGCAGTCGCCGAAACCGTTTTTATTTGGCAGAAAAACAATTTACAGTGTGATGACAGACTGGAACCCGGCTGAGATGATTGGCATTCGTCCGAAACCATTAGCGCTGTCTTTGTATCAGGAAATTATTACTGACAGTGTATGGGCATATCAGAGAGATAATTACGGATACCGCAACCTCAGAAGCTTTCCGCTAATGATAAACTTTGCAGGCCTTCCTTATATCGATATCCGTGTGAGCTTTAACTCCTTTATCCCGGCTGACCTGGAAGAAGAGCTGAGTGAAAAACTGGTAAATTACTATATAGACCGTCTGACTGAAAATCCCCAGAAACATGACAAAGCTGAATTTGAGATTGTATTTTCCTGTTATACACTGGACTTGCCGCAGCGGATACAGGTTTTAAAAGACTATGGTTTTACGGAAACAGAGATACAAAAGATATTAAGTGCACTCAGAAATGTAACGAATCATATTATTGATCATAAAAACGGTCTGTGGCGGAAGGATTATGACAAAATACAGATATTAGACAAGCGTTATCAGGAAATTATGGAAAGCAGCCTGGATGATATTGCAAAAGTATACTGGCTGTTAGAAGACTGCAAGCGGTATGGAACACTTCCGTTTGCCGGGCTGGCAAGAGGGGCTTTTATTGCAGTGCAGATTTTACAGTCGCTGACAGCGTGCGGAATTATTACTAAGACTGATTACGAGCTGTTTATGAACGAGGTCAGTACGATTAGCTCAGAAATGAACACGGATTTTCGCAAAATGTCGAGGGAGGCATTTCTGGAAAAATACGGACATCTGAGGCCTGGGACATATGATATTACTTCCATGCGGTATGACGAAGCTCCTGAGCTCTATTTTGACTGGCAAAATCAGAATAAGGTGCCTGAACATGCGGCAAAAGATGGCAGAAGTACGTCTGAGGAATTCCGCCTTTCGCTGACGCAGCTGAATGAGCTGAAAAAGAAATTAGATGAAAACGGGCTTGCAAATGATATTCTGGAACTGATGGATTTTATTAAGAACGTAATTGAAGGACGTGAATATGGTAAATTTATGTTTACAAGAAATTTAAGCACGGCGATTCAGTTAATGAGCAAAATCGGACAGGCAGCAGGGATATCGAAGGAAGACTGCGCGTTTATCAGCGTACGTGCATTTTATGAAATCTATGCATCAGCTATGGACGTTAAAGAGAGCCTGCTATATTCTGTACAGCGGGGCAGGCAGCAGTATGAAATAACAAAATCAATTACGCTTCCTCCGGTTATAACAAGCCCGGGTGAGGCGGTTCGGTTTTTCTATCCGGATTCGGAACCGAATTTTATTACATCAGGCAAAGCAGATGGATATACCTGTCTGCTGGAAAAAATGGACACGGCAGCGGGTCTGGAGGGGAAGATAGTGCTGATTCCAAGTGCAGACCCTGGATATGACTGGATTTTTTCACATAAAATCAGGGGATTTATTACGATGTATGGCGGTGCGAATTCGCATATGGCAATACGTGCCGGCGAACTGGGAATCCCGGCAGCGGTCGGTGTTGGAGAAAAACTGTTTCTGCAGTATAGAAATGCTGCATATATAGAAATTGATGCTCAGGCAAAAATGATAAAAATACTGAGATAGCAAGGTTTTTGTGGATTTCAATTTTTGGCGGTTAAGGCATAGAATCGAAAAATAAAAGGTATACATTCATCATTGTATAAAAAATATTTTTAGAAAGGAAATTAAAAATGAAGCATGGAGATTTTACAGAACTGGCAAAATATTATACAAATCGGCCAGGATACTCAAAAACCGTATTAGAGTGTTTGAAAAACCATATTTTTAACTGTACGGGTGAAGGCAGAGTAGCAGATATTGGAGCAGGAACAGGCAAGCTGACAGAAAATTTAGCTGAACTGGGCCTTGGCGGTTATGCAGTTGAACCAAATAAGGCAATGCGCGCAGAAGCATCTGATTCTCTGGGGGGGGGTATTTTCCTGGTCAGAAGGTTCTGCGGAAGCTACAGGGCTTGCAGATAACAGCGTATGCTGGGCACTGATGGGTTCTTCTTTTCACTGGGCAGACAGCGAACTGGCAGTAAAAGAATTTTACAGGATACTGGTTCCGGGCGGGTTTTTCACTGCCATCTGGAATCCGAGAAATATAGAATCCAGTGAACTGCATCAAAGTATTGAGGATGCTGTATATGAAGAAATTCCAGGCATGCACCGGGTTTCCTCGGGAAGAAAAATTACATCGCAGGAGATGGCGGCAAAGCTGCTTTATGGAGGATATTTTAAAGATATCCTGTTTATGGAGGCTCCGCACAAGGAGTCTATGACAAAAGAAAGATACATGAATACATGGAAATCAGTGAATGATATTCAGGTACAGGCAGGGGAAGAAGGATTTCAGAGAATTCTGGATAAAATCTGGGAGATTATAAAAGAATATGATGAGATAGAAGTTCCATATCTTTCAAGAGCATGGACTGTTCAAAGCTGTAAGAAGTGATGAGCTAAGTGCAATGTTAAAATGGAACAGGCGGTTTCAGTTTTGACGGAAGCATTCATGTTTATAGAATAGTTCTGTTGGAATTGTCTGCAATTCTTTCTTAATTATATCCTTCAGATACCTTTCAGACAGACCTGTACGTATCGAAGGCATATTAAGAAAGGAATAAACAGAAATGAAAACAGAATGGGATTACACAGAATTAGCAGAAGCATATTTAAAACGCCCGGATTATGCGCAGGACGCAATTGATAAGATGTTAAAAACAGCAGATATGCAAAAAGGCGGCAGTGCCTGTGACGTAGGCGCAGGTGCAGCGCATCTGACCTTAAAGCTGGCAGAGTACGGCCTGAATGTCTGTGCAGTAGAGCCGAATGATGCGATGCGTGCAAACGGAATCCGCCGCACAAGCCAGTATGAAAATGTCCAATGGTTTGAAGGAGTCGGGGAACATACCGGTATGGAGGACAGTAAATTCGATCTTGTGACATTCGGCTCATCTTTCAATGTCTGTGACCGTCAGGAAGCGCTGAAGGAAACAAAGCGAATTTTAAAGTCTGGCGGATGGTTTGCATGCATGTGGAATCACAGGGATTTAAACGACCCTCTGCAGAACGAAATTGAAACTATTTTAAAGGCAGAAATCGAAGGCTACAGCTATGGGACAAGACGTGAAGACCAGACGGATGTGATTAACCAGAGCGGTTTATTTCGGGATGTGGTTTATATAGAAGGCACAGTGCTGCATGAGATTCTGGCAGAGGATTTTATTGAAGGATGGAAATCTCACGGCACACTGCAGCGTCAGTCAAAAGATAAATTTGATGATATCAATCAAAAAATACGCCAGGCTGTGGAAGCTAAGGGCAAAACTTATATTAAAGTGCCGTATACAACGAGAATCTGGATGGCTCAGGTAAAATAAAACAGGTATCAGGTTATGAAAATAGTATTTTATACACAGAGAGTAGAAGTAATAGAGAGCTATGGCGAACGAAGGGACTGTGCAGACCAGAATATTCCGCGTTTTATTGAAGCATGCGGATATCTCCCGGTTCCGGTTCCGAATAACTGGGAGATTTCAAAACAGATGCTGCAGCAGCTTCAGCCGTCCGGAATTATGTTTACAGGGGGAAACAGTCTTGTAAAGTATGGCGGAAATGCGCCGGAGAGAGACCGTATGGAGCAAAATATGCTGGATTTCGCTTTGCATCACGACATTCCGGTGTATGGATTTTGCAGAGGCATGCAGGTAATTGCAGATTATTTTGGCTGTGAGCTGAAGGAGGTTCAGGGACATGTGGCAGTGCAGCATAAGGTTACCGGAAAATTAGGAACGGTAAGTGTAAACAGCTATCATAATCAGGCATGTCTTCTGGTGCAGCCTCCTTTAGAAGCCCTTGCAAAAAGCGAAGACGGGATAATCGAAGCGCTCTGTTATCCGCAAAAGTCTGTTTTGGGAACAATGTGGCATCCTGAGCGGGAAAATCCTTTTAAAAATCAGGATATCCAAATGGTAAAAAACATATTTGAAAGAGTGGCAGGATAAATACACTGTAAAATTGGAAGGGGAGCAGAATGAAAGTAATTATATTAGCTGCAGGGCAGGGAACCAGGCTAAGGCCGATGACGGATGACAGGCCGAAGTGTATGGTAACGGTAAACAAAAAGAGTATTTTAGAACGCCAGTTAGATACGATGTATGCCTGTGGCATTCAGGAAAAGGATATTACGATTGTATCTGGATACTGCAGCCATGTATTAGCTGAAAGATTTAAAAATACAAATATCATCATCATTGTAAATGAATCATATGAAACAACAAATATGGTCTGCTCGCTGATGTGTGCAAAAGAGCTGATGGAATCAGAGGATGACATCATTATTTCTTATGGAGACATTATATATCATACAGCTGTATTTCAAAAGATTCTGGAAGTACAGGATGATATGTCAGTCATCGTGGACGACGGATGGTATGAATACTGGGCGAAACGGTGTGAAAATCCTCTGGATGATGCAGAAACTCTTCGGTATGACAAAGACAGCTGGCTGCTGGAAATCGGTCAGAAAACTTCAGATATCACAAAGGTCCAGTCACAGTATATCGGACTGATGCGTTTTAAAAATGACGGTTTAAAAGCCCTTTTATCTTTAAGTGCAGAAGCGGAAAAAAGAAGCAGGCAGGGAGAGCCTCTTTGGAGGACAGACCGAAACTATCATAAAATGTATATGACAGATTTGCTGCAGGGACTGATTGATGAAGGAGCGAAACTGCGGGCAGTGCATATTCAGCGCGGATGGTTTGAAATTGATGACTGTGACGACTTAAAGCTGGCAGAAAAGGAACTGGGCTAAACAATGCAGAAGAATACGGTTTATTGGATTACAGGTCTTTCCGGTGCGGGAAAAACTACAATCGGAGAATTATTTTATAAGAAAATAAAAGAAAAATATCCGAATACCGTTTTCTTTGACGGTGATACACTGCGGGAAGTGTTTGGCGGATGCTTTGGATATTCAGAAGAAGAACGGCGAAAGTGTGCCATGTGTTATGCGAGGCTGTGTGCTATGCTGCAAAAACAGGGAATGAATGTCATCTGCTGCACGATTTCGATGTTTGACAGTGTACGGAAATGGAATCGGGAGAATATTGGCCATTATAAAGAAATCTATGTCAAAGTGTCGCCAGACACGCTCAGAGAAAGAGACCAGAAAGGCTTGTACAGCGGTGTGACAAAAGAAAAACAAAAAGAAGTGGTTGGCATACATGTAGATTTTGAAGAGCCTAAGCAGCCGGATTTGATTCTTATCAACGACGGAGACAGGACCCCGCAGGAGCAGGTAATGAAAATGCTGGAGACATTGAACTGTATCTGAGCGGGTTTGCAGCAGACATAAGAGAGAGGGGGAATGGAGATGTTAGCATTTCTCAGTGAGGATTTATCTTTTACATGGGATGTATTAAAGATTGCAGTGATTTTGAAAGCGGTCTGGTGCCTGATGCACGCAGTATATAAACGCTGTTTTCAATAATTGCATGGGAACGGTCGTCGAATGGAACGTTTTGAAGAATACCTATGCAGAATCATTTGCGATAATTCAGCTGGGAGTGTCAGAATTTCTGTGAATTATTTCAAAAAATACCTATAATCAGAAATTTTGCGAAATCTTTGCACAGAAATGAAATTCTGACACTCCCAAAGCTGTTGTTTTCTGGCAGAAATAGTTTAAAAAAGTTATGCATGAAACAGCCACAGCCTTATAAGAAATGGTATTATAAAAAATATTTCTATAAGGTATCATTTCGTTTATGAAACAGAGTTCAGCAGTTTAACTGGATTCTCATCATTCAGCTGCATAATTTCGATATCAAGCGAATCTATTTTATTCTGTACATATATATTGTCATATCCTCCATGTACGGTTTTCCTTTTCAAATCCGCAATATGGCGCAGCATTTGTACAGCATCCAGGTTCTCATGCTCTAAATGAGCCCTCAGGCAGACATTTACCCCATAAGAATACATCTGCAGCAGTTCATATTCAACAGCTGGACGGATACCTTTGTAATTTGGAAGCGGGCTGGTTTTCTGGTATATGTGCGTTATTGCTTCGCAGATGTTATGGTAGTATTTATCTGTCTGAATGATTTTGGAGGCAGAATCGGGCTGATTTCGGTAAAAATAGAGGATTTCTTTTACAGTTCCGATGGAGCCGGCTGTTGCATACAGGTAAGTGATAAAATCTGCATCCTCTAATATTACATTCTGCCGGAAACGCAGCTGCCTGTCTTCAAACAGACTTCTGCGGTATAGCTTGCTGAATACATATCCGCCGCTTACAATAAGCTCCATGCGTTTCGGGCTGGTCAGCTGTCCGGTACAGTCGTCGGATGTATGCAGCAGTGCAGAATCATTATCCTGCATATAATAACCGCAGTCAATGACATCATATCCGCTGGCATCTGCAGCCTGGTACAGTTTTTCATACATTGTTACATCAGCAAGGTCGTCGCTGTCCACAAAACCGATATACTCTCCCTCGGATGCTTCAATACCAAGATTTCTTGCACCTCCCGGCCCGAGGTTTTTAGGAGAATCTATGATACGGACGAGCTGCGGAAACTGTGTCCGGCATTGTTCCATAACAGCCAGACTGTTATCTGTCGAGGCATCATTGACCAGAATAAGCTCGACAGGCTCCAGTGTCTGGTGCGTAAGATTACCAAGACATTCTGCAAGAATGCGGGAACGGTTATATATAGGAACGATAATGCTTACTTTCTTTTTCATAATGGGAGTCCTTTATTAATATGAGATTTTTACTGTTACAGGAATGTAATTTTTATTGTGGTTTTTGCTGTTTTTACATATATGTTAAATATAGCATATTATACAGCGGTATGCAAATGAAACGGCTGTCAAACTGGTATTTTTCATATTTGGAATGGAATCTGATAGACTTTGCCTGTAAGCTATGCTATACTGGTTAAAAATTAAATAAAGTTTCAAGGAATACGAAAGTCTATAATGGCAGCATTCTTTTATATACTGCAGTAATCGCAATAATAGCGAAAAGCAGCCAGAAAGCGGGGAATACCATGCATGCAGCATTCAGCGGGAATAAAATCTATACAATCGAAGACATCTATGCATTAAGGAGAGTCAGATTTTTCTTGCAATGATTTACAAAAGGCCTGGTTCAAAGGCATCTAAATAAAACACACAGAAATTCTGACGCTCCGGCAGTTCAGAAAGTGCACTGCATTTATGAACATTCAGGCATCGTACACGCGGCTCTGTCACAATCTAATTACAGTCAGTCTGCAGCATTATTAAACGTGTGTAAGGCCTCAGCTATTCTGGAACCGAATACAGCGAACCATCTCCTCCAGCCGCTGTTCCAGACGGTGCAGCTTCTTCGCCTTTTCAAACCCATTCTGTGCAATCTGCTTACGTTCCTCTTCATGCGCAAGATAGTATTCGCATTTCTCAATCAGTTCTTCTTCGCTTGAGTAAGTTTCCAAATCCGTGCCAATTTCAAAATATTCCGGTATCTCGCTCTGATAATTAGTCATCACAAATCCCCCGCAGGCGAGAATATCCCAGATACGCAGAGGCAGGGCAGATTTAATAGACTTTGCGGTCATATTCAGATTAATTCTGCTAAGGCGGAAAATCTTCGGCATTTCAGAATAAGTACGTGCAAGACCCTTATTATGAATCCGCGGCAGGCCGGACGTATCGCTTCCGGTATAAAGGCTGACGGTAAAACGCTCTGACAGTGCCTGAAGCAGTCGCAGCCGTTCCTGTTCTGTGACCTTTGTGCCGATATAAAGGTCTGCAACAACAGCCTGTTCATTCTGTTCATATTTTTCAGGAAACTGATAAAATCCCGGAAGATATTTTTTGAATTCCGCAGCCAGTTCTCTGCTGATAAGCTCCCGCAGAAAATTATACCCGTAGACTTTCAGCTGCGCTTCGATGATGCCGTCCAGATACCCGCGCAGATAATCCGGGGGATTTTTCAGCTTGTTATAAGGACATTTTTCCGTATACAAAGAAGCCACAAACGAAATATCGCTGCCATATTTTGCCCGGTCGCTATCTGTAATGGTATCGCAGACAGCGGACATGCCTGTGACATCGGCAGCAAGCGGCAGATGAAAAATACAGTCTGGATTTTTCGGAGCAAACTCGCGGTACAGTTCATAATCAAATAAGAAAATACGGTTCCAGGGACGGCGGATAGCATCCGAATATAATTCCAGTACAGGGCTGTCCACAATCCAGCATGCATAAGGTGTTTTGAAAATACTGCATACTTCAGCCAGTACCGGAAAGAAATTAATGCTGAATACAAAATCATATCGTGCTGCCTTCAGCGGTTCGCTGACCAGGAGCAGCTGTTCTTTCGGAGTGAGATTTTTATTTTCCATTTCTTCTGTGATTTCGGTAATCTGATAACCGAGTTTGTTCCAGACAGAGAGAATGGATAATTCGCAGATACTGTTATAGCGGTAAAATAAAATATTCATATAATCATCCTTTGAGGCAGTTAATTTTTCACAGAACCCGGTCTGATAAATATGTGCACAAGGAAAGCTGCTGCGTCAGGCTGTGTCTGGCGCAGACATAGCCGGTGCAGCAGCTTTTGCGAAATCTGGCGCTGCGGCTGTTGTGTACAGAGCTGACAGCGCCAGATTTTCACTTAGCTGTTAATTTTTGGGTAAGAGTGGATTAAGTCCAAAAGTTCTGCATTTTTCGTGCTTCATCCTGCATTTTTCGTTTCTGCATCATGATAGAATACGTCTGCAGCGTTTTTTGCTTATTTAATTCAATCGCAGCTTTGCCATAATCAGTATCAGCAATCCGGCTTCTTGCAGCGCTTGCATTATACGATGCGTAAGAATTAAAGTTAATTGCATGATCCAGCCGGTTTGACTGTGCGCCGCCCTGGCTGCGGATGCTGCTGACTTTGTTTAAAGCGTTGTCAATTGTACGCAGGTCAAAATTTTTTGTAACATCAAAATCTGCGATTCCCAATGCTTTTAATGTAGAATCAGAATTATTCTGAATGGTAAAGGAATTGCCGTTTCCATCGGATGCAATCTGAAAACCGCCGCTGCGGCTTCCATCTAACAGGTTCATCCTGTTGTACTGCGTCTGCGATGCAATATCGGTAATGCCCTGTTTCATCTGATTAATTTCATCCTGAATACCCTGCAAATCATCATCCGTCATCAGTGCGCTGTTGGAAGCCTGAAGCGAAAGCTCACGGATTCTTTGCAGGTAATCTGTTACACCGCTTAACGCTGCATCGGAAATGTTTAAAAGGTCCTTGCCGGACCGGAGGTTATTGGCAGATGTGTTGTAGCCGGTTACCTGTGTTTTCTGCTTTTCGGAAATAGCAAGCCCGGCTGCATCCTTGGAAGCAGACGTCAGTCTGTTGCCGCTGGCAATCTGTCCGTAAAGGGAATACGGCGATACGCCGCTGATACCAGAGATACCGCTCATAAAATCACTCCTTTCTTTCTTAAAAAAGACAATAATCTTCTATAAATAACATATCGCGAAAGCAGCGGTTTGTCAAACATAAAATGAATAATTTGCCGTCCCTGTTTATTAATGAAATTCTGCAAGCTGAACGATATATGAAATGAGAGAATTATGGAATGAAAGAATAATGAAATAAGACAATAATGAAATGAAAAAATTATGAAATGAAAGGAAAATATGGCAGGAGGGTGACATGGCGAGATATCTGCTGTTTCGGGGACTGATTGACACATTAGATTTGTATACAGATGAATTTGCAAAAATATTTCGGGCGCAGGGGGCGGACTGTCTTGTGCTGGATGCCGGGCGCATGGAGGAAGAGATGGTGCGGCTGAAGGCATTTCTGCTCCGGCCGGTAACGGCAGCTGTTTCCTTTAACAATATCGGGCTGCATCTGGAGCTGGAAGACGGGCAGAATATATGGGATGCTTTTCAGATTCCGTTTTGGAATATTTTAATGGACCATCCGTTTCATTATAAAAAGGCGCTGGATACGGCGCCGGAGCAGACGGTTCTTTTGTGCATGGATAAGAATCATCTGGAATACGTGGCAAGGTTTTTCCCGCATATCAAAAAGACAGAATTTTTCCCGCATGCAGGTATTTCGGTGCGAAAGAAGGAAGACATTCTGCCGCTTGGGGAACGGAAGATAGACGTGCTGTATGCGGGCGGGCTGTCCAGATATGCTGCTGAGGGCCTGATTCCGGACCTCGGTAAATTTATGGATTTTGATGCGTTTGCACTTGTAAAACGCGCACTGGAAAGGCTTATTCAGGAGCCGGACAGTACGACAGAGCAGGTGATAGAGCAGTGTTTAAACCAGATGCAGCCGGTGTATGATGATAAGAGACTGGGGGAAATCATTTCAGGACTGCGTTTTGTGGATTCTTTTGCAGTATCTTTTTACCGGGAGCAGATGGTGCGGATTCTGGCTGAAAGCGGAATTACGGTAACTGTGTTTGGAGCAGGCTGGGAGAGGTGCGGCTGGGAGCATCCGAATTTTATATATGCCGGAGAAATACCGCCGCGTCAGATTTTAGAATTAATGAACCAGAGTAAAGTGGTTTTGAATACCATGACCTGGTTTAAGCGAGGGGCGCATGACAGGATTTTTAATGGAATGCTTGCCGGGGCAGCAGTCGTAACGGATACCTCGCAGTATTTACAGGAGCATTTTAAGGATGCCAGGGAGCTTCGCGTGTTTTCCCTGAAAGAGATGCATGCTCTGGCAGACATTGTAAAAGAACTGTTAGCGGATATCGAAGGGGCACAGCAGATGGCTGACTGTGGATATCAGGAAAGCCTGGCGCACCATATGTGGAAAAACAGAATAGACGCGCTGACAGCCGGACAAAAATCTTAGGAGGACATATTTCGTGAAAATTCGACACAGGCAGATTTTAATCTATAAATGGAAAGCCTATAATTATCTGGACGTGTACCAGACCTTCGTATCCATGGGCTTTCAGGCAGATGTTATCGAGCAGCATCTGCCGTCATATGACGAAGATGAAGCATTTTCAAAGCGTCTGGCAAAGCTGCTGGAACAGAAAGATTATGATTTTATATTTACAATTAATTATTTTGGCGTAATTTCGGATACTTGTGAAAAGGCGGGAGTGCCATATGTTTCCTGGTCCTGTGACAGCCCGCTGATAAGCATGTATCATGAATCGGTGTACAACGACTGCAACTACATTTTCCTGTTTGATAAAAGCAGTTATATGTTTTTTAAGGCAATGGGAGCGGCACATATCTGGCATCTTCCGCTGGCTGTTGATACAGGACGTATTGGTCATATTCTGGCTCAGGCAGACGATTTAAAATTATATCAAAATGAAATTTCTCTTGTTGGAAGCCTGTATGAGCGTAATACATATGACAGGATTTTGCCGACACTTCCTCAGTATCTGAGGGGGTATTTTGACTGTGCGATTGAAGCGCAGATGAATATCAGCGGAGGGAATCTTATTGAGACATTACTGACAGATGACATCTGCCGGGAACTGTCACAGTATTATCATCTTGAAAAGACAAAACGGTCATTTTCGGACCTGAGGCTGATTTTTGCGACAACTGTGCTGGGGCTGAAAGTGGCAAAGGAACAGAGGCGGACCTGTCTTTTGGAACTGGCTAAAAAACATCAGGTTTCCATTTATACAAACAGCAGCACGCAGGACCTGCTGCGGGTAGATTACCGGGGCTCGGTAGATTACTGGACACAGATGCCAAAGGTATTTCATGAAAGCCGCATTAATCTGAATCTGACAATACCAAATATTAAGACAGGCATTCCGCTGAGAGTATGGGATGTGCTCGGCGCGGGCGGATTTTTGATGACAAACTACCAGCCGGAACTGGAGCTGTACTTTGAGCCGGACAGAGATATTGTCATATTTGAGAATAAGCAGGAGCTGGTAAAAAAAGCAGCTTATTACCTGGAACATGATGATGAGCGGAAAAAAATAGCTGAAAATGGCCATGAAAAAGTAAAGCAGTTCCACAGCTATAAACAGCGCATGGCAGAAATGATGGAACTGCTGGAAAGCGGAGAATGAAAACGCAGCAAGGCATTCATTTTCTTTAAAGAAGACTTAATATTTCTTCTTCGCTTGTAGCTGTTACCCTTGCTATCGTAGCGGTTGGTATGCCGCAGGTATGCAGATTTCGGATTGTCTGGTCCATCTGCTTTTTCTGCCGGGCAATTGTATTTAGAAGCGTACATAAATAGTCTTCCATTGTTACAGAAGCCGGATAAATCTGCCCCATGACTTTTGAAGTTATGGCAGAATTTTCCGCTGGTGCGGATGTATCAGGTCCGGACAGCCCCAGCAGCGTGTCAGCGGAAACGTCTAACATCTGACAGAGCCTGACTATGGAATCTTCGGATAATGGAACACGCCCGGTTTCATATTTTGAAACTGCCGCCGGTTTAATCCCGAGTTCATTTGCGATATCTGCCTGGGATATATTTCGTTCTTTTCGCAGAGCTTTTAACTGGTTCATAGTAAAAATTCCTTTCACTGTAAATCTTTATAGGATATGATAGTATAAATAAAATCAGTTGTAAAGCCTGTTTATAAAATATTATTGGAAATTGTAATGCTTTATGCAGCACCCTGCCTGAACTGTAACAGAGATTTTATACTTGTAATATAATTTTTAATAATCCAATAGACTTTTTTTGTCTGATGTGCTATACTTATCAGAAATATAGGACTGACTCAAAAGGAGGATGATTAAATGACAGATCATGAATTACTGCTGGTTATCAGCAGACAGCTGGAAACAACGAACAGCCGCTTTGACAAAGTGGACGAGCGCCTTGATAAAATGGACGAGCGCTTTGACAAAATAGAGGTCCGCCTCGATAAAATAGAGGTTCGTCTGGATGCAATGGACGAACGTTTTGATAAAATAGAAGGCCGTCTCGACAAAATAGAAGGCCGTCTCGACAAAATAGAAGACCGTCTCGACAAAGTAGAAGACCGTCTCGACAAAGTAGAAGGCCGTCTCGACAAAGTGGAAGGCCGTCTCGGCAAAGTAGAAAGCCGTCTCGACAAAATAGAAGTCCGCCTTGACAAAGCAGAGAATACGTTAGACATCCTGAAATTTAATCAGGAACATATGGCGGATAAGCTGAAAGGCATTGAAGTAACAATGAATTATAATTATTACAATTTAGACAGCAGAGTCAAAAAATTACAGGAAGATATGGATACAGTTGTACAAGTATTAAAAATACATAAACTGATACCTGTTGCATAGCCGGACTCTCCTGCATATAACATCTAAATATGATAAAAACAGAACGAATGATAAAACAATAGGGAAAAACCAATGACAAATCATAATTTCTTATCCAGACAAAGCGCAGAGTCCGTCAGCGTCAGGCATTCAGAGGGACTTTGTGCTTTCTTCATGCATCTGACAAAACCCATTGCATTTGAGAAGGCAGACAGTGAACAGATAAAAAACCACGGCATCCGAAAGGCAGACAGTGAACAGATAAAAAAACCATGGCATCTGAGAATCAGCAGTTTCAGACACCACAGTTCATACAAAAATATAATATTTTTTTCATTAACATATCCGATCCACCATCATCCCGGCATACACTGAAGAAATATAAGGACATAAAAAATTCTTAGAAGCATTTGGATTTTTATATGTCACAAGCACCTTGTTCACATAATTCATAGGGTCTAAAGAGGCTTCATCGGCTTTCCTTCCGACTGCATCTTTAAAGCGGTTTAAAACATCAATGTTCTGGTCTGCGTTTTCTGAAACAACAGACTGTGTAAGCTTTGTCCGGTCAACAGAAATCATGCCTTTTTTTGAAACAGACAGGCCTAGCGGATTTAAAGCTGAAGAATAAGTTTTTGCAATACTTCCCATATCCTTTAACAGCTTTTCGTTAGACAGCTGCGGCTCAGAATGATTTTCAGCAACTCTTAAAATAGAATTAAACGAATTAACCAGCGACTGGATATCATCGGTAACTGCTTCAGAACCCGGTTTGAATCCGATTTTAACAGGTTCGTTTTTTGGCGTAACGTCATGAAGCTCTACTGCGAAAGTATTGTTAATCGTAAATGTGTTGGAATAAGAGCTGTGCTTTACACCGTTTAATAAAAACGAGGAATTTTCTGCAGCGGCGGCAACAGCGTCGATTCCAAGAGTCTTCATGGCCTGCTTTGAATCCGGGTCTGCATTTGCGACAATCCGAAACAGCGATGATTCTTTAGGGCCGAGCCCGGTCTGGTTTGATTCCAGGCGAAGCGCGGACATATCCTGAGAACCGTTCAGGATATCTGCTTTTAAACCGATGTGTGCATTATTTACAAGCCGGGAAAGCTTGCGCAGTACATCTTCGTTGGTATCTCCCACGTTGATATTGTACTGAAATTCATAAGAATTTGAATTCAGATTCAAATCAAAAGAATAGCTGCCTGGCAGGAAATCATATGCATCGCGTTTTAAAAAGCTGCCTATGTTTGTCTGCGGAGAAGCCAGCTGCTGTACTTCGATTTCAAAACCTTCACTGGCAGTCATAGCAGAACTGTCACCGGTGTATTCTGCCGTTACAGAGTCAGGATTGCTGGATGTGGCGATTTTTTTATGAAAAGCCGCACCGATTCCTTCATCGGTTTCTGAAAATGAAGCAACGATGTTTTTAATGCTTCTCGCATTTTCCTTAATATCAATTGCAAATTTCTGAACATCCCCAGAGATTTTAATTTTGTACAGAGGAGACTGTTTGTTCAGAAGTTTAATTTTGTTGACAGTTTTACGTAAGTCTTCTTTCCTATGAGAATCATAACGGGATACCTGTCTGGAACCATAAGTTGTTAAATAATAGTCATAGGCAGAGCCAATTAAAGATGCCATAAAAAAGCCCCTCCTTTCTTCCATGAAATTACAGTAAAACTGCATGGGCATGTAAATCCATTTAACATATTTTAAATATTTATCGGAGAAAATTGCGGTTTCGTTTATATCTGGTTTACAAGAAAAATAAAATCCCGGGAATTTTTTAAGAAAAAGATTGACGGATGCTAAAAATCGTGCTATTCTAAGTACGCGATGGAAGTAGGTCTTTTTTTTATGCCTAAAATTAAAGAATGAAAAACATTTAATGGAGGTGGAAGTTGTGCGCACTAGAATTACATTGGCATGTACAGAATGCAAGCAGCGTAATTACAACATGACGAAGGACAAGAAGACTCATCCGGATAGAATGGAAACCAAAAAGTATTGCAGATTCTGCAGAAAGCATACTTTACACAAGGAAACCAAATAATTCGGATTGAGCAAAGGAAGTGACAAGTAAATGGGAAAAGAAAAAGAAATAGAAACCCAAAAGTCAGGCTGGGTGACTGGCCTTAAGGCCGAGTTCGCAAAAATTATCTGGCCGACAAAAGAACAGCTTGCCAAAGAGACAACAGCCGTTGTCATAGCGTCAGTCATTTTAGGAGTAATTATTGCTCTGCTGGATTTTGTAATCCAGTATGGTGTTGATTTCCTGGTCGGTTTATAAGGAGGAGCGATCAATGGCAGAAACAAACTGGTATGTAGTCCATACCTATTCCGGTTATGAGAATAAGGTCAAAGCGAACATTGACAAGACAATCGAAAACAGACACCTGGAAGACCAGATTCTGGAAGTCAGAGTCCCTTTGCAGGATGTTTTGGAGCTGAAGAACGGCGCAAAAAAGCAGGTTCAGAAAAAAATGTTTCCGGGATATGTGCTCATTAATATGGTTATGAATGATGACACTTGGTATGTTGTCAGAAATACCAGGGGAGTGACCGGATTTGTTGGTCCGGGCTCAAAGCCGGTGCCGCTTACGGAAGCAGAGATGAAGCCGTTAGGAATCCGAACGGAAGAACTGGTGGTGGATTTTGACGAAGGAGATACTGTAACTGTAACAGGCGGTGTCTGGAAAGATACCATTGGCGTGATTCAGAGTATGAACCACAGTAAACAGATTGTAACGATTAATGTCGATTTATTCGGCCGCGAAACGCCGGTAGAAATAAGTTTCGCAGAAGTAAAGAAGTTATAGACAAGCTATCATATTGTTTAGGAGGCGACCAAAATGGCAAAGAAAGTAGAAGGATATATCAAATTGCAGATTCCGGCCGGAAAGGCAACTCCGGCACCGCCTGTAGGCCCTGCACTCGGCCAGCACGGTGTTAATATCGTGGAATTTACAAAACAGTTTAATGCAAGGACGGCTGATCAGGGCGATACGATTATTCCTGTCGTAATTACGGTTTATGCAGACCGCAGCTTTAGCTTTATTACAAAGACTCCGCCTGCAGCGGTACTGATTAAAAAAGCCTGCAATATCAAGAGCGGTTCCGCCGTTCCGAATAAAGATAAAGTAGCGACAATTTCAAAAGCAAAGCTTCAGGAAATCGCTGAACTGAAAATGCCGGATCTGAATGCGGCATCTGTAGAAGCAGCCATGAGCATGATTGCCGGTACAGCGAGAAGCATGGGCGTTGAAGTAGAAAAATAATTTAAAAGATAATTCCAGCAGTATATTACAGTTAAACTTAGGCAAATAATTTAAGACAAATTTAATACTTTATCGTGGGAGGGATAACTCCCGCTATAACCACTAGGAGGTAATGAAATGAAAAGAAGTAAGAAGTATCAGGAGCTGATTAAGCAGGTTGATAAGACAAAACAGTATGAGCCTGCAGAAGCGCTTGCACTTGCAAAAAAGACAGCAACAGCAAAATTTGATGAAACGATTGAAGTTCATATCAAGACAGGCTGTGACGGACGTCATGCAGAACAGCAGGTCCGCGGTGCCGTTGTGCTTCCTCATGGAACTGGCAAATCAGTAAAAGTGCTTGTATTCGCAAAAGGCGTGAAATTAGACGAAGCTCAGGCTGCAGGCGCTGACCATGTAGGCGGAGAAGAACTGATTCCGAAGATTCAAAATGACGGCTGGCTGGATTTTGATGTAGTTGTAGCTACGCCTGATATGATGGGTGTCGTTGGACGTCTGGGACGTGTGCTCGGACCAAAAGGCTTAATGCCGAACCCGAAAGCCGGCACTGTAACAATGGATGTTACAAAAGCCATCAACGATATTAAAGCTGGTAAGATTGAATACAGATTAGACAAGGCAAATATTATCCATGTGCCGATTGGTAAAGCATCCTTTACAGAAGAAAAGTTAGCGGACAACTTCCAGAGCCTTATGGACGCAATTATCAAAGCAAGACCAAGCGCAGTAAAAGGCCAGTTCATCAGAAGCTGTACAGTAGCTTCCACAATGGGGCCTGGCGTAAAGATTAATCCGGCAAGTTTTGTGAAATAATTGTTGACAAATAGATGATACGATATTATAATTGCAACGTATATTGCCGAAGACAGCAGGTGCCGCAAGGCGTAACTATCATAAGGCCTGCCGAGGAGTTTTTTTCAGATAGCGATATCTGTTAATGAGATTACATGCCTCCCTGTGTCTTTTGCAGGGAGGTTTTCTTCTGAGCAATACAAAAATAAATTAAGGAGGTGCTCATTCGTGGCAAAAGTAGAAATCAAGCAGCCAATCGTACAGGAAATTGCAGAGAATGTCAAAGATGCACAGTCTGTTGTACTCGTAGATTACCGCGGGCTTACGGTTGCACAGGATACACAGCTCCGTAAAGAATTAAGAGAAGCTGGTATTACTTATAAAGTATACAAGAATACTTTGATGAATTTTGCATTCAAGGGTACAGAATTCGAAGGACTGACAGACTGCCTGGAAGGCCCAAATGCAATTGCTATTTCCAAAGACGATGCAACTGCTCCGGCAAGACTTCTTGCAAAATTTGCCAAGACTGCTCCGGCATTAGAGATTAAGGCAGGCGTTGTAGAAGGCAATTTCTATGATACAGAAGCAATGAAAGAGATTTCCAGCATTCCTTCCAGAGAAGAGCTGCTTGCCAGACTGTTTGGAAGCTGGCAGTCGCCGATTACCAATTTTGCTCGTGTTATCAAGCAGATTGCAGAAAAAGACGGAGAAGCTGCGCCGGCTGAAGAAGCTGCAGCAGAAGCATAAAAGCAGCCGTCTGTACCGGATGGGCTGCACAGAAGCATTAGGACATAAAAACGCCGCCTGCATTGGGTGACCGTGTCCGGGATGCTTCGTACAATTTGAATTAAGATGTTAAATTAGGAGGAAAGAAAAATGACAACAGCTGAGATTATTGAAGCAATCAAAGGCTTAACTGTATTAGAGCTGAACGATTTAGTAAAAGCATGCGAAGAAGAATTTGGCGTATCTGCAGCAGCAGGCGTTGTAGTTGCAGCAGCAGGCCCGGCAGAAGCAGCAGAAGAAAAGACAGAATTTGACGTAGAACTGACAGAAGTCGGCCCGAACAAGGTTAAGGTTATCAAAGTTGTCCGCGAAGCTACAGGCTTAGGCTTAAAAGAAGCAAAAGAAGTCGTAGACAACGCACCAAAGGTTGTAAAAGAGCAGGCTGACAAGGCTTCTGCAGAAGAATTAAAAGCAAAACTGGAAGCTGAAGGCGCTAAGGTTACATTAAAATAATCTGAGTATGAATTATGAGGGAGCAGTTCTGAGAAGAACTGCTCTTTTTGCATAAAGCTGCTTTTGCACAGCTGCTGGAGAAAGGTGTATAGAATGAAAAAAATTTTACTGATAGAGGATGACTTAAGCTTAATCAACGGTCTGTCTTTTGCCCTGACAAAACAGGGATACATGCTGGACACTGCCCGTACCAGCGCTGAAATGCACCGAATCTGGACAGAAGGAAAATATGACCTGGTAATCCTGGATGTCTCCCTGCCAGACGGTTCCGGTTTTGACTTATGCAGGGAAATACGCCAGACCTCAAAAGTACCCCTGATGTTTCTGACTGCAGCAGACGAAGAAACAGATATGATTATGGGACTCGATATCGGCGGCGACGACTACATCACCAAGCCATTTAAACTCGCTGTATTTATGTCCCGCATCAATGCCCTTCTGCGCAGAGGCGATAACTTCAGCCACGCAGAACCGGAACTGTCCTCGAACGGGATTTCCGTTCATCTGCTAAAAGGAGAAGCTTACAAAAATAACGAAAAAATAGAACTGACAGCAGGAGAATATAAGCTCCTTTGTCTGTTTATGGAAAACCCTGGCAATGTGCTTTCGCCAGAACAGATTTTAAACAGACTGTGGGACTGTAACGGCGGCTATATCGATAACAACACCATAACCGTCTACATCAGAAGACTGCGTACAAAAATTGAAGATGACCCGGGGCATCCCAAAAGGATAGTCACAGTGCGCCGCATGGGATATAAATGGAATACTTCACAATGAGGTGCGGGATGAATATACTGGTAAATGCAAAAATCAAATCACTATTTTATAAAATTCTTCTAATTATGCTTACATGCGCACTGATTTGCGTATGCCTTGCGGGATTGAAAGCAGAGCATGCGTCTGTTTATATTTCTATCAGCTTTCTTGGCATGACGGCCGCGGTCCTGACTGTCTTCATAAGATATTTCAAAGAACAGAACGAGATTATGGAGGAGGCGGTGACAAAGATTACACAATATATTTCCGGCACAGAGACAGCACGCATAGAATGCAGCCAGGAAGGAGAATTATACAGGCTTTTTCACGAGGTAAATTCTCTTGTTTCTATTTTAAATGCTCACGCAGAAAATGAGAGAAGGGCAAAGCTGTTCCTAAAGGATGTCATATCGGACATTTCGCATCAGCTGAAAACGCCTCTGGCCGCCTTAAATATCTACAACGGCCTTCTTCTGGAAGAAACACAGGAGCTGCCGGAATTAAAAGAATTTGTCCTGCTTTCAGAAAAAGAACTCGACAGAATGGAAGCCCTGGTACAGAATCTCCTAAAAATCACAAAACTCGATGCCGGAACAGTTATATTCGAAAAAGCATCTGAAAATATAGCAGACATGATGAAAGAAACCGAGATGCATTTTGCTTACAGGGCAAAGCAGGAACACAAGGAAATCATTCTATCCGGCTCAGACACCGCGGTTCTCTTCTGCGACCGCGTCTGGATAACAGAGGCAGTCGACAATATCGTAAAAAATGCACTGGACCATACAGACAGCGGAGGCAGGATTCGCATCGAATGGAAGCAGACAGATACACTGGTGCAGATTGCGATACATGATAACGGCAGCGGAATACACCCGCAGGATTTGTACCATATTTTCAAGCGTTTTTACCGCAGCCGCTTCTCTAAAGATACACAGGGAATCGGACTGGGACTGCCTCTGGCGAAAGTGATTGTTGAAGGGCATAATGGAACGATAGAGGCGGACAGCCAGATGGGGAGGGGGACGGTATTTATGATAAATTTTTTGGAGGAGACTGGCATGGAGGGGTGAATTTGTGTGTGGGAATCTGGGGAAGGGGATTGTGGCTTTGCGGATGCCAGGGAGGATTGTGGCTTTGGGGACTCGGGGGAGGATTGTGGCTTCGCGGACGCCGGGAGAGGGAATTTGCCCTGTCTTCCCGGGGGCTGCTCCAGAATGTTAAGAAGCCCTAGGCATTCTGCGGTTATGCTGTGGCCCCGGACGGTCGCGGCACCTAGTTCGCCCTGGCTTACAGCCATAAGCTAAAGGTGCCGCTTCGGCTTCGCCGCCTGTTTATTGAGCAGAATGCCAAGGGCTTCTAAACATTCTTCCAATGCCCCCGGGAAGACAGGGCAAATTCCCTCTCCCGGCTGGTTTTTGGGAAGCTTTACGTGCCATGGCTGGAATATGGAATTATCTTTTAACGGGATTTTAAGGGCCTCATTTTATTTAACATCGATTTACAGTTTTTCAGATTCTAATGTATTTTTGAGAAAATCGGAACTATATATTGTATTTGGGGATGAAAGTATAATCCATATATAGCATGGAATCAAAAATTTGTAGAGCGAAGTTTGTTTAATTATAACTGTGAAAATAATTCTGTATGGCAGACCCATATGGGTAAATCTGACAAATGGGAGTTCATTGTCTGGTTAGTTCATTTTGCATCATCAAGAGCAGTGCTCTCGAAAGATAAATCATAGCTTCAGCAGTCCGGCGCCTGTTTAATCATTCTGCATTATTTTCTAGTGACCTGTAAAGTTTAAATATATATCAAAACCAAATGACGAAAATCGAAAAGTATTTTCCTTTGCTATTAAGATTTCTGACTGGCCTGGACAGAATTTGATAAACATTTAAACTTTACAAGGCACTAGATTCATAAAAGCACGGCTTCCACAGAGGCAAATTTTTTCATCATCAGCTCGCCAGCCATCTGCTACACAAAGATACCGCACAGCGTTCAAACTATTTTCACGTAAAACATACGAAAACCAGCCGGATGACGGGGAGAGGACCTGGCTTCCTGTGACATCGGAGGAATGTTTAGAATCCCTTGGCATTCTGCTCGAAAACCAGGCGGCGAAGCCGAAGCGGCACCTTTAGCTGCTGGCTGCAGGCCAGGGCGAACTAGGTGCCGCGACCGTCCGGGGCCACAGCATAACCGCAGAATGCCTAGGGATTCTTAACATTCCGGAGCAGTCACAGGAAGCCAGGTCCTCTCCCCGTCATCCGGCGTCCGCGAAGCCAGACAAAATCCCGTCATCCGGCGTCCGCGAAGCCAGACAAAATCCCGCCATCCGGCGTTCGCGAAGCCAGACAAAATCCCGCCATCCGGCGTCCGCGAAGCCAGACAAAATCCCGCCATCCGTCATCCGCGAAGCCAGACAAAATCCCGCCATCATCCATCCGCGAAGCCAGACAAAATCCCGCCGTCATCCATCCGCGAAGCCAGAACTAAATCCCATCATCCGTCATCCGCGAAGCCAGAACCTCTCCCCTCCAAAATTCTGGAAAAACTCCTTGACGTATGACAAAGACTTGTGCTATCATATAGATTGCACCTATTGTGCGAATTAGCTTTTTTGCGCTTTTTTCCAATAGTACAACATCTTGTATTCAAAGCTGCAATGACTAGCTATATGTGCTATTTTGTTAAAAATAAAGAACGAGAGGTGAAACGTCATATGGAGAAGAACAGAATACGTCCGGTAAATACTGGCAGAAGCATACGTATGAGTTACTCGAGACAAAAAGAGGTTCTGGAAATGCCGAATCTGATTGAAGTCCAAAAAGACTCCTATCAGTGGTTTCTGAAAGAAGGCTTGAAAGAAGTATTTGCAGACATCTCTCCGATTTCAGATTACAGCGGGCATCTGAGTCTGGATTTTGTTGACTTTACATTGTGCGAGGACGACGTAAAATATACGATTCCGGAATGTAAAGAAAGAGATGCAACTTATGCGGCTCCTTTAAAAGTAAAAGTCAGACTGTATAATAAAGAAAACGGCGAGATTAATGACCATGAAATTTTTATGGGCGACCTGCCGTTAATGACTGAGACGGGTACGTTTGTAATTAATGGCGCGGAGCGTGTAATTGTCAGTCAGTTAGTACGTTCTCCGGGTATTTACTATGCGATTTCTCATGATAAAGTCGGCAAGACTCTGTATTCCTGTACCGTTATTCCAAACCGTGGCGCATGGCTGGAATATGAAACGGACTCCAATGACGTATTTTATGTCCGCGTAGACCGGACAAGAAAGGTTCCGATAACAGTGCTGGTTCGCGCGCTCGGCGTAGGAACGAACCAGGAAATTATAGATTTGTTTGGCGAAGAGCCAAAGATTGTCGCAAGCTTTGGAAAAGACGTAGCGACGAATTATGAGCAGGGTCTTTTAGAGCTTTATAAGAAAATCCGTCCGGGCGAGCCGCTGACAGTAGACAGTGCGGAGAGCCTGATTACGGCAATGTTTTTTGACCCGAGAAGATATGACCTTGCAAAAGTAGGACGTTATAAATTCAACAAAAAGCTTCATTTTAAGAACCGGCTCAAAGGGCAGGTGTTAGCGGAAACGGTTACATTTCCTGACCCGGAAACCGGAGAAGTGATTGAACTGCAGCCCGGCACGGAGCTTTCCAGGGAAGCAGCGGAAAAGATTCAGAATGCGGCAGTGCCGTATGTATGGATTCAGACGGAAGAGCGGAACGTCAAAGTGCTGTCTTCCATGATGGTAGATCTGCGTGTCTGGTGCCCGGATATTGACCCGGAAGAGGCGGGAATCCGCGAGCTTGTTTATTATCCGGCGCTGAAAAAGATTTTAGATGAAAATGAAGGAGCAGATGCGGATGAATTAAAGATGATTATCCGCAAAAATGTGAATCTGCTGATTCCGAAGCATATTACAAAAGAAGATATTTTTGCATCGATTAATTATAATATGCATCTGGAGTGGGGAATCGGGAATGATGATGATATCGACCACTTAGGAAACAGGCGTATCCGCGCGGTCGGCGAACTGCTGCAGAATCAGTACCGCATCGGGCTTTCCAGACTGGAGAGAGTGGTGCGCGAGCGTATGACAACCCAGGATCTGGAGGGGATTTCTCCGCAGAGCCTGATTAATATTAAGCCGGTTACAGCGGCAGTGAAGGAATTCTTCGGTTCTTCCCAGCTGTCCCAGTTTATGGACCAGAATAATCCGCTGGGCGAGCTGACACATAAGAGACGTCTTTCCGCGTTAGGGCCTGGCGGACTTTCCAGGGACCGTGCCGGATTTGAGGTCCGTGATGTACATTATTCGCATTATGGCAGAATGTGCCCGATTGAGACGCCTGAAGGCCCAAACATTGGCCTGATTAACTCGCTGGCATGTTATGCAAGAATTAATGAGTACGGATTTGTAGAAGCGCCGTACCGTAAGATAGATAAATCGGACCCGAAAAATCCGAGGGTTACCGAAGAAGTTGTCTATATGACAGCTGATGAAGAAGATAATTATCACGTAGCACAGGCAAATGAAAAGCTGGATGAAAACGGACATTTTGTACGTAATTCCGTATCAGGCCGTTATCTGGAGGAAACACAGGAATATGACAAGACGATGTTTGATTACATGGACGTGTCGCCTAAGATGGTGTTTTCTGTCGCAACGGCTTTAATTCCGTTTTTGCAGAATGACGACGCAAACCGTGCGCTGATGGGCTCGAACATGCAGCGTCAGGCAGTGCCGCTGCTGACGACAGAGGCGCCCGTGGTAGGTACCGGCATGGAGCCGAAGGCGGCTGTGGACTCCGGTGTCTGCGTGGTTGCGAAAAAGGCGGGCGTTGTAGAAAGTTCGGTTTCGAATGAAATTAAAATCAGAAATAATGACGGTACGCTGAGCACTTACCGTCTGTCTAAGTTTACAAGAAGCAACCAGAGCAACTGTTATAATCAAAGGCCGGTTGTATTTAAAGGTGAATATGTAGAAGAAAATGAAGTGATTGCAGACGGCCCTTCGACCTCGCAGGGAGAGCTTGCGCTTGGCAAGAATCCGTTGATTGGATTTATGACCTGGGAAGGCTATAATTATGAGGACGCTGTTTTATTAAGCGAACGGTTAGTGCAGGATGATGTGTATACGTCTATCCATATCGAAGAGTATGAAGCAGAAGCCCGTGATACGAAGCTCGGGCCGGAGGAAATAACAAGAGACGTTCCGGGTGTGGGCGATGATGCGTTAAAAGACTTAGATGAAAGAGGAATTATCCGTATCGGCGCAGAAGTGCGCGCCGGAGATATTCTGGTCGGAAAAGTAACGCCGAAAGGGGAAACGGAGCTGACTGCGGAAGAGCGGCTGCTGCGTGCGATTTTCGGTGAAAAAGCAAGAGAAGTGCGCGATACTTCTTTGAAGGTGCCGCACGGTGAATACGGAATTGTCGTAGATGCCAAAGTATTTACAAGAGACAACGGGGACGAACTTTCTCCGGGTGTCAACCAGGCAGTGCGTATTTATATCGCACAGAAGAGAAAGATTTCGGTAGGAGATAAAATGGCGGGCCGTCATGGAAACAAGGGTGTGGTTTCCCGTGTGCTGCCGGTAGAGGATATGCCGTTTCTGCCGAACGGGCGTCCGCTGGATATCGTACTGAATCCGCTGGGCGTGCCTTCGCGTATGAATATCGGGCAGGTTTTGGAGATTCACTTAAGCCTTGCCGCAAAAGCGCTCGGATTTAATATTGAAACACCGGTGTTTGACGGAGCGCGCGAAGTAGATATTCAGGATACGCTGGAGCTGGCGAACGATTATGTAAATATGGAATGGGAAGATTTCGAGGCAAAATACCAGGAACAGCTGCGCCCGGATGTGATACAGTATCTGTCGGACCACAGGGACCACAGGGAATTGTGGAAGGATGTGCCGATTTCCAGAGACGGAAAGGTAAGGCTGCGTGACGGACGGACCGGAGAATATTTTGACTCCCCGGTAACAATCGGACACATGCATTATCTGAAGCTGCATCATCTGGTTGACGATAAAATCCATGCGCGTTCTACAGGCCCGTATTCCCTCGTAACACAGCAGCCTCTGGGCGGCAAGGCGCAGTTCGGCGGACAGCGTTTCGGGGAAATGGAAGTATGGGCGTTAGAAGCATATGGCGCGTCTTATACGCTGCAGGAAATTCTGACGGTGAAGTCGGATGATGTCGTCGGGCGTGTGAAGACTTATGAAGCGATTATAAAAGGGGAAAATATCCCTGAGCCTGGTATTCCGGAATCTTTCAAGGTATTGTTAAAAGAGCTGCAGTCATTAGCGCTGGATGTCAGAGTGCTTGACGAATACCGCAACGAAGTGCAGCTGATGGAAACAAGCGAATATGGCAATACAGATTTGAATTCGATTATTTCGGGAGATAAGGATTTTGCATTTGAGAGCAATGAATCCTTTAGTAAAATGGGATTTTCCAGGAAGGAATTCGACGCGGAGAGCGAGGAGCTTGTGGATGCGGAGGATGACGAGCTGGAAGAGGATGAAGATGATTCTATTTTTGTAGATGATTTTGATGATGACGGTTCAGATATTTCAGATATGGAATAGAAGGGAGTGCCATATATGTCAGATGTAATGAACGAAGAAACCAATCAGCCGATTCAGTTTGACGCGATTCAGATTGGTCTGGCCTCGCCGGAAAAAATCAGGGAATGGTCGAAGGGCGAAGTAAAAAAGCCTGAGACGATTAATTACCGGACATTAAAGCCGGAAAAAGACGGACTGTACTGCGAGAAGATTTTCGGGCCGAGCAAGGACTGGGAATGCCACTGCGGAAAGTATAAAAAAATCCGCTATAAAGGCGTTGTCTGTGACCGCTGCGGCGTCGAAATTACCAAAGCAAGCGTCCGCAGGGAGCGTATGGGGCATATTGAGCTTGCGGCTCCGGTTTCCCATATCTGGTATTTTAAAGGAATTCCAAGCCGTATGGGACTGATTCTGGATTTGTCTCCAAGGACACTGGAAAAAGTGCTGTACTTTGCTTCTTATATCGTGCTTGACCCGGGGACGACGGAATTAAGCTATAAACAGGTATTGTCTGAGAATGAATACCAGGAGGCAAGGGAGAAATACGGCAGTGCATTCCGTGTGGGAATGGGCGCCGAGTCTATTTTAGAGCTGCTGCAGGCAATTGACTTAGAGAAAGATTCTGTGTCGTTAAAGGCGGCATTAAAGGATGCGACCGGTCAGAAGCGTGCAAGAATTATTAAACGGTTAGAAGTCGTAGACGCATTTTATGAGTCGGGAAACAAGCCGGAATGGATGATTATGACAGTCATTCCGGTGCTTCCGCCGGATCTTCGCCCGATGGTGCAGTTAGACGGCGGACGTTTTGCAACCTCTGACCTGAATGATTTATATAGAAGGATTATCAACCGCAATAACCGTCTGCGCAGGCTTTTAGAGCTCGGCGCGCCGGATATTATTGTCCGCAATGAAAAGAGGATGCTTCAGGAAGCGGTGGACGCTTTAATTGATAACGGCAGGCGCGGCCGTCCGGTAACAGGACCTGGCAACCGTGCGCTGAAGTCATTATCGGATATGTTAAAAGGAAAAGGCGGACGCTTCCGCCAGAACCTGTTAGGAAAACGTGTGGATTATTCCGGGCGTTCCGTTATTGTCGTAGGGCCGGAGTTGAAAATTTACCAGTGCGGTCTTCCGAAAGAAATGGCAATCGAGCTGTTTAAGCCGTTTGTTATGAAAGAACTGGTGTCAAACGGCACCGCCCATAATATTAAGAGTGCAAAGAAAATGGTAGAGCGCCTGCAGACAGAGGTCTGGGATGTTTTGGAAGAGGTTATCAAAGAGCATCCGGTTATGCTGAACCGTGCGCCTACGCTGCACCGTCTGGGTATCCAGGCATTTGAGCCGATTCTTGTAGAAGGAAAGGCAATCAAGCTGCATCCGCTTGTATGTACCGCATACAACGCAGACTTTGACGGCGACCAGATGGCGGCGCATCTGCCGTTATCACAGGAAGCACAGGCAGAATGCCGCTTTATGCTGTTATCGCCGAACAATCTGTTAAAACCGTCAGACGGCGGCCCGGTTGCGGTGCCTTCGCAGGATATGGTGCTCGGTATTTACTATCTGACACAGGAAAGACCGGGTTCTCTGGGTGAAGGAGCATATTTTAAAAATGTAAACGAAGCGATTCTGGCTTATGAGAACCAGGCATGTACGCTGCACAGCAGGGTGCATGTGCGTGTCAGCAAAACAATGCCGGACGGAACGGTAAAGTCAGGCACGATTGAATCCACGCTCGGCAGATTTTTATTTAACGAAATCATTCCGCAGGATTTAGGATTTGTAGACCGCAGCCTTCCGGAAAACGAGCTGCTTTTGGAAGTGGATTTCCATGTGGCAAAGAAACAGTTAAAACAGATTCTGGAAAAAGTAATCAATGTCCATGGCGCGACCAGGACAGCAGAAGTGCTGGATGATATCAAGTCCATGGGGTATAAATATTCTACAAGGGCTGCGATGACCGTGTCGATTTCCGATATGACCGTGCCGCCGCAGAAACCGGAGCTGATTAACGATGCGCAGAATACGGTGGACAGAATTACAAAGCAGTACAAGCGCGGACTCATTACAGAAGAAGAGCGTTATAAAGAAGTCGTAGAAGTATGGAAAGAAACGGATGATGAGCTGACCAAAGCGCTGTTATCCGGTCTGGATAAATACAACAACATTTTCATGATGGCAGATTCCGGCGCCCGCGGTTCCGATAAGCAGATTAAGCAGTTAGCCGGCATGCGCGGACTGATGGCGGATACAACCGGACGGACGATTGAGATGCCGATTAAGTCAAACTTCCGTGAGGGGCTTGACGTTTTGGAGTATTTCATGTCTGCACACGGAGCCAGAAAAGGAATGTCCGATACAGCGCTGCGTACGGCGGACTCCGGTTATCTGACCAGGCGTCTTGTAGACGTGTCACAGGAGCTGATTGTATTAGAGTCAGACTGTAACGAAGGCAAAGACCGCGAAATTCCGGGTATGGCGGTATCGGCATTTGTAGACGGCAAGGAGGAAATCGAAAGTCTGCAGGAGCGCCTTACCGGACGGTTTTCCTGTGAAACAATCTGCGATAAGGACGGCAATGTGCTCGTAAAGGCAAATCATATGATTACGCCGAGACGAGCTGCAAAAATTATGAGCGTCGGCGTAGATGAAAACGGAGAACCGATTTCCAAAGTGAAAATCCGTACGATTTTAACCTGCCGTTCCCACAGGGGCGTCTGTGCGAAATGCTATGGAACCAACATGGCTACCGGCCAGTCTGTGCAGGTAGGCGAAGCAATCGGTATTATTGCCGCACAGTCTATCGGCGAGCCGGGCACACAGCTTACGATGCGTACCTTCCACTCTGGCGGCGTTGCCGGCGACGATATTACACAGGGTCTTCCTCGTGTCGAGGAGCTGTTTGAGGCAAGAAAGCCGAAAGGACTTGCGATTATTACCGAATTCGGCGGGGTTGCCACGATAAAAGATACAAAGAAAAAGCGTGAAATTATCGTAACGAATCAGGAATCAGGCGAGACAAAGACCTATTTAATCCCGTATGGTTCCCGTATCAAGGTAATGGACGGAGCAGTGCTTGAGGCCGGCGACGAGCTGACTGAAGGTTCTGTAAATCCGCATGATATTTTGAAAATCAAGGGTGTGCGTGCCGTGCAGGATTACCTGCTGCGTGAAGTGCAGCGTGTATACCGCCTGCAGGGTGTGGATATCAATGATAAGCATATCGAAGTGATTGTACGCCAGATGTTAAAGAAAATCCGGATTGAAAATAACGGAGATTCTGAATTCCTGCCAGGAACACTGGTAGACAACCTGGATTTTGAAGACGCAAATGAAAGGCTGGAAAAAGAAGGCATGGAGCCGGCAGAAGGCTCACAGGTGCTGCTTGGTATTACAAAGGCATCGCTTGCTACTAATTCATTCCTGTCAGCAGCTTCTTTCCAGGAAACGACGAAGGTACTGACAGAGGCCGCAATCAAAGGAAAGATTGACCCGCTGATCGGCCTTAAGGAAAATGTCATTATCGGTAAGCTGATTCCAGCGGGCACGGGTATGAAACGCTATCGGAGTATCCGGCTGGATTCTGACCTGAATGATCAGGAAGTGCTGTTCGGGGAAGAGGATTTTATGGAGCTGGAAGAAGGGACAGCGGCTGGAAAGACAGGCGCTGCGGTCAGCGGGACGGCTTTGTTTGCGCTGGATGATGATGACGAAGAGGAAGATTTGTTTGCTGAGGATTCGGAGGAGGATTTTGCCGGGGAAGATGACGGTGATGCCGGGTTTCCGGATGAAGGCGGCAGCGATGAGGAGTATGATGAAATGAAAAGAGCCGGGGAGTTTGCGCTGATGGATTAGCGGGGGCTGCCTGGATAGAGGGGAGAAGGACTGTTTCTGCCAGGGGATGGCGGGGACGGTCTTTTTCCTTTTTGCAAAAATACGGTTCTCAATGGTATTTTTTTCTAAAAAGCGGGAATCATATATGATAATCAGTGCAATATGCCGAAATGTGCTGAAACAGGGAATTCTTCCTTGACATTCTGGAAAACTCTATATATAATATTCTGGCGTGTGATAGTATCGCATGTCCCATATAAAATACAGGAGGTGAAAATAATGCCAACATTTAACCAGTTAGTAAGAAAAGGAAGAAAGACAGCTGCAAAGAAGTCTACAGCACCAGCTCTTCAGAAAGGGTATAACTCTTTACAGAAAAAAGCGACGGAAACATCTTCTCCGCAGAAGCGCGGTGTTTGTACTGCTGTTAAGACAGCAACTCCTAAGAAACCTAACTCAGCGCTTAGAAAGATTGCCAGGGTACGTCTTTCTAACGGAATTGAAGTAACCAGCTACATTCCGGGTGAAGGCCATAACTTACAGGAGCATAGTGTTGTTCTTATCCGCGGCGGCAGAGTAAAGGATTTACCTGGTACAAGATACCACATTATCAGAGGTACGCTTGATACAGCAGGTGTTGCTAACAGACGTCAGGCCCGTTCAAAATACGGTGCTAAGAGACCGAAAGACGCTAAGAAATAAGATTTGCTTAGAGAATTTTTAGCGGAGCAATAGACTCAGTGTATCAGAAGACGCCGGTTAGAAAAGCAGAAGCTTCCGATAACAGACGTCGGACAGAAGGGTTAGTGTTGGAATTATTTTAGGCCGGAGTATTTTAAGAATGCGTCCGGCAGCCTATTTGATATAAATATTTCCGCACGTAACACAACATGTGAGTACCGTTGAATTAATCGAAATAACGCATCTGTTTAGAAAAATTCTAAGCGGCCAAAATGATTAAGGAGGGAAGTATCGTGCCACGTAAAGGACATACTCAGAAAAGAGAAGTATTAGCCGATCCAATTTACAATAATACAGTTGTTACGAAACTGATTAATAACATCATGTTAGACGGCAAGAAAGGTATTGCACAGAAGATAGTTTATCATGCATTCGACAGAATTGCTGAAAAGACAGGAAGACCTGCCCTGGAGGTATTTGAGGATGCAATGAACAATATCATGCCGGTTCTGGAAGTAAAGGCAAGGCGTATCGGCGGCGCAACTTATCAGGTGCCGATTGAAGTACGCCCGGACCGCCGTCAGGCGCTCGCACTGCGCTGGATGACCATGTTTTCGCGTAAAAGGTCAGAGAAAACCATGCAGGAACGGCTGGCGAATGAAATTATGGATGCTGCTAATAATACCGGCGCGTCTGTAAAGCGTAAAGAAGATATGCACAAGATGGCAGAAGCAAACAAAGCATTTGCCCATTACAGATTCTAATGTGCATTTTGCATTATAATTAGGAGGAAAAAATCTTGGCTGGAAGAGAATATCCATTAGAGAGAACCAGAAATATCGGTATTATGGCTCATATCGATGCTGGTAAGACTACGCTGACTGAGCGTATCTTATATTATACCGGTATTAACTATAAGATTGGTGATACTCATGAAGGTACTGCTACTATGGACTGGATGGAGCAGGAACAGGAAAGGGGTATCACGATTACTTCAGCCGCTACAACCTGTCACTGGACGCTGGAAGACCATACAAAAGTAAAACCGGGTGCATTGGAGCACCGTATTAATATTATTGATACACCGGGACACGTTGATTTCACAGTTGAAGTTGAGCGTTCTCTCCGTGTACTGGACGGCGCAGTAGGCGTCTTCTGTGCAAAGGGCGGTGTAGAACCTCAGTCGGAAAATGTATGGCGTCAGGCAGATACCTATAACGTTCCGAGAATGGCTTTCATTAACAAAATGGACATTCTGGGTGCAAATTTCTATGGAGCTGTTGACCAGATTCGTACAAGACTGGGCAAAAACGCTATTATTTTACAGATTCCAATCGGCAAGGAGGATGAATTCAAGGGAATCATCGATTTGTTCGAGATGGAAGCATATATTTACAATGACGATAAAGGCGATGATATCACAGTTACTGCAATTCCGGACGATATGAAGGATGATGCAGAATTATATCATACAGAACTGATTGAAAAAATCTGTGAATTAGATGATGATTTAATGATGCAGTACCTGGAAGGTGAAGAGCCGTCTGTCGAAGATTTGAAGAAGGTTCTGCGCAAGGCTACCTGTGAGTGTACAGCGATTCCTGTATGCTGCGGTTCTGCATACCGTAATAAAGGCGTTCAGAAGCTTCTGGATGCAATCCTGGAGTTTATGCCGGCACCGACCGATGTAGAAGCTATCAAAGGCGTTGACCTGGACGGCAATGAAGTAGAGAGGCATTCTTCCGATGAGGAACCGTTCTCTGCGCTTGCATTCAAGATTATGACGGACCCGTTTGTAGGAAAACTGGCATTTATCCGTGTATATTCCGGTATTCTTAAGTCCGGTTCCTATGTTTTGAATGCGACGAAAGATAAAAAGGAACGTGTAGGGCGTCTTTTACAGATGCATGCAAATAAGAGAGCCGAGCTGGATAAGGTTTATTCCGGCGATATTGCGGCAGCAGTCGGATTTAAGCTTACAACAACAGGCGATACGATCTGCGATGAACAGCATCCGGTAATTCTGGAGTCCATGGAATTCCCTGAACCGGTTATCGAGCTTGCGATTGAGCCTAAGACAAAGGCTGGACAGGGCAAGATGGGTGAAGCGCTGGCAAAGCTGGCTGAAGAAGATCCGACATTCCGCGCTCACACCAATCAGGAAACCGGCCAGACAATTATTGCCGGCATGGGCGAGCTGCATCTGGAAATTATTGTAGACCGTCTGCTTCGTGAATTTAAAGTAGAAGCAAATGTAGGCGCGCCTCAGGTTGCTTACAAAGAAACATTTACAAAACCGGTAGACCAGGAATACAAATATGCAAAACAGTCCGGCGGACGCGGTCAGTACGGACACTGTAAAGTGAAATTTGAGCCGATGGATGCAAACGGTGAAGAAGTATTTAAGTTTGAATCTGCGGTTGTCGGCGGTTCGATTCCAAAAGAATACATCCCAGCAGTCGGCGAAGGTATCGAAGAAGCAGCGCAGGCAGGTATTCTGGCAGGCTTCCCTGTACTTGGTATCAAAGCAACTGTATACGACGGTTCTTACCATGAAGTCGATTCATCCGAAATGGCATTCCACATCGCAGGCTCTATGTGCTTTAAAGAAGCTATGGCGAAAGCAGGCCCGGCTATCTTAGAGCCGATTATGAAAGTGGAAGTAACTATGCCGGAAGAATACATGGGTGACGTTATCGGCGACCTGAATTCAAGACGCGGACGCATCGAAGGCATGGATGACCTTGGCGGCGGCAAAATTGTACGTGCGTTTGTACCGTTAGCAGAGATGTTCGGCTACTCTACAGACCTGCGTTCCAGAACACAGGGACGCGGCAACTACTCGATGTTCTTTGAGAAATACGAGCAGGTTCCGAAGTCTGTTCAGGAGAAAGTTATTTCTGCACAGTCAAAATAAAATATATAAGGAATGACTTGAAAAAACAGGAAATTTCGAATATAATACGAGATAGTTAGCAATAAACACATCAGGCATCATTTTATTTTTTAAGGAGGACGTTTCAAAATGGCAAAGGCTAAATTTGAAAGAACAAAACCACATTGTAATATCGGTACCATTGGTCACGTTGACCATGGTAAAACAACTTTAACAGCAGCTATCACAAAGGTACTTTCTGAAAGAGTAGACGGAAACGCTGCTGTAGCATTTGACAATATCGACAAAGCACCGGAAGAGAGAGAAAGAGGTATCACAATCTCTACTGCTCACGTTGAGTACGAAACAGCAAACAGACATTATGCACACGTTGACTGTCCTGGACATGCTGACTACGTAAAGAACATGATTACAGGTGCAGCTCAGATGGACGGCGCTATCCTCGTAGTTGCTGCTACTGACGGTGTTATGGCTCAGACAAAAGAGCATATCTTATTATCCCGTCAGGTAGGCGTTCCTTACATCGTTGTATTCATGAACAAATGTGATATGGTAGACGATGAAGAGTTACTTGAATTAGTAGAAATGGAAATTACAGAACAGCTGGAAGAATATGAATTCGAAGGCTGCCCGATTATCAAAGGCTCTGCTTTAAAGGCTCTGGAAGACCCGACAAGCGAATGGGGCGACAAGATTATGGAATTAATGGATACTGTAGACAGCTATATTCCAGATCCGCAGCGTGATACAGATAAGCCGTTCTTAATGCCAGTCGAAGACGTATTCACAATTACAGGCCGTGGTACTGTTGCTACAGGCAGGGTTGAAAGAGGTACTCTGCATCTGAATGACGAACTGGAAATTCTTGGTGTGAAGGAAGATGTTCAGAAGACAGTTGTAACTGGTATTGAAATGTTCCGTAAACAGTTAGACGAGGCTATGGCTGGTGATAACATCGGTGCTCTGCTTCGCGGTATTAACCGTGACCAGATCGAAAGAGGCCAGGTTCTGGCTAAACCGGGTACGGTAACCTGCCACCGCAAATTTACAGCTCAGGTTTACGTTCTGACAAAAGATGAAGGCGGCCGTCATACACCGTTCTTTAATAACTATCGTCCGCAGTTCTATTTCAGAACAACAGACGTAACAGGCGTATGCGCTTTACCGAGCGGTACAGAAATGTGCATGCCTGGGGATAATATTGAGATGACGATTGAACTGATTCATCCGGTTGCTATGGAGCAGGGACTTACGTTTGCTATTCGTGAGGGTGGTCGTACAGTTGGTTCCGGCAGGGTTGCTACAATCGTTGAGTAATCTTGTGATTAGAGCCAAATAATAAAAATATGCGCCGCAATCCTTTGAAAAATCAAGGGGTTGCGGTTTCTTAATGTCTGAAAATAATAGCGAACAAGACGCTTGCTGGAACTTCATTAAGTTATATCAAACAAATCGACGACGAAGGAAAGGAGCTGAGTCTTGGATTATTAAGCCAGGTGGCTCAGCATCGGGGTAGCAGCGATGGCAGCAAATAGTTATTTTAATGAGAATACGCTAGACGAACTGATAGAGGAAATCAAATATGTTTATCAGTCAGATAAGCGCCCTTGGATAATTGGGTATAGCGGCGGAAAAGATTCTACGACTGTCGTTGAACTGGTTTATAAGATGTTATTAACTCTTTCGAAAGAGGAAAGAAACAAGAATGTTTATATTGTTTCCTCAGATACGCTTATTGAGAATCCATTAATAAAAATATATCTCAGTAAGATGAATAAACTTCTTGGAGAGGCTGCGGTAAATGACGATTTGCCTATTATCTCAACGATAGTAACGCCGCCCGCAGATAATTCATTTTGGGCAAATGTAATAGGAAGAGGATTTCCTACTCCAAGAATAAACGGAACATTCAGATGGTGTACAGACAGATTAAAGATAAATCCTAGTGCTGATTATATCAGAAATGTAATCAAAAAAGAAGGCGAAGAGGCTGTTATTCTTTTAGGAGTTCGAAAAGCAGAAAGTGAAGCACGCAGAAGACGTATTGAAGGAAGAGAATTAACTAACCGTCTTATGAATAGACATGAAACTATTCAGGATGCGTATGTTTATAATCCAATAGTTGAGCTGACAACTGATGATGTCTGGGATGTTCTATTAAGACTTGACGGTGGAAAAATTCCGTGGGGATCAAACACCGACGAACTTGTGGCACTGTATGCGGACGCAGACAGTGGTGAGTGCCCTTTTGCCGGAGTACATGCTGGAGGTCAGACACAGTCTTGTGGAAATTCAAGATTTGGATGCTGGGTATGTACAGTTGTTAGAGATGATAAATCTTTGAATGGATTTATTAGAAGCGGACATCGAGAATTGATTCCATTAGCTGAATTCAGAACGTGGCTTATGAGTATTCGAGATAAAGATGAATACCGTGAGAAAAAACGCAGGAATGGAACTGTATATGAAACAAAGACAGGAGAAATGGGATATGGTCCGTTTACATGGGAAGCAAGGAAGCTTATTTTGACAAAGCTTATAGAGACTCAGCAGAAGATGGGCTATGAACTGATTACTCAGGAAGAACTCAAAGCAATAGATGAAATCTGGGATGCTGAATTAGATTTATCAAGACGTACATTGGTTGAATTATATGAGGAATTAACTGGAGAAAGATTACCCTGGTATCGGTATAAAGAACCGCTTGTTGATAAAGAAACCGTAGATGAATTAGAAAAACTGGCAGCAGCAAATGATGTACCATTTGATCTGGTTAGAAATATTATTCTGTCTGTTTATCATAACAAGAATTATTCGAACCAGAGAATTATGAAAGATGCAATGGAGCGTTTGCTTAATCAGCAATGGCTTCATCATGATATCCTGAAGGAGATTGAAGATGAGAATAAATAAAATAGTGTTATACAATTTCAACTCCTTTGAGGGATTGAATCAGTTTGATTTTACAAGTGATGATAGTAACAAGAATATAATTTTGATTGGTGGAAAGAACGGTGCTGGAAAGACGTCCTTGTTTAATGCCATCAAGATTGCTTTATATGGTCCGTTATCTTATGGTTATGTTGGTGTTAATCCAAAGTATATTGCAAAAATAAAGGATTGTATTAATTCAAATGCTTTTCATATGGATGTAGTTGAATCGCGAGTTCAGATATCAGTATCTTTAATGGTTGAACGAGAAGTTAAAGAGTTTGAGATAACCAGAGAGTGGGATTATACGAAACAGAAGCTGGAAGAAAAATATTATGTTAAAACCGATGGTCATTTATTAGATGAACAGGAATTATCATATTTTCAGAATTATTTGCAGGGAATGATTCCGCCTGACTTGTTTGAATTCTTTTTATTCGATGGAGAAGAAGTGGGAAGCATTTTCTCGACAGGTACTTACAATACCTATATAAAAAATGCGGTTTATACATTATGCGGATTAGATATATTTGAAATTATTCGTAAGTATATGACTGGATATGCAGGTAAAGCAGAAAGTACAGACGAGCAAGAGATATATGCGCAGTATGAAGAGCTGAGAAAGAATGCCGAGGAAATAGAGTCAGACTATACAGAAATAGAGGTTCAAATTGCAGTCGATAAAGATGAATTAGAAAAGGCTGAGACTGAATTAATAGAGATTGAAACGGCATTTAAAAATGCTGGTGGAATAACTGAAGCTGAGCGTCAGGCACTTTCAAAAGAGTTCTCGGAGGCGGAGCATGCAAAAACAGAAGCACTTACAAAAATTAAGATGTTCGTTGATGGATTAATGCCGTTTTTTATTCTTAGAGATTTCACGGGAAGAATTTCTGAACAGTTAGATTTTGAGGAAAAAGGCGAGATTTATTATTATGTTCAGAAAAAACTTAAGAGACAGGAAATAAAGAATAAATTAAATGAGAATGAAGAAGTAAGTGCGGCTGCTGTTGATGCATTGATGGAATTTTTACTTAAAAAATTCAAACCGAAAGGATTCAAAGAAGGTGCACAGCCTGTTTATGATCTTTCTAAGGAAGACTCTGGAAGAGTGAATGCGATGATTTCGGCAATTGATGATTTCGATGCTGAAGCCATGGTTGAACTGGTCGAAAAAAGGAAAGCAGCGGTTGAAAGGACCTTGGAAATTAATCGTATTCTTAAAAGTGCAATGACAGAAGAAGATGCAGGAAAATTTGCCGAAAAAGAGAATGCATTGCTGAAAAAGAAAGAAGAGATTTCATCGAGAATTCACGAGTCAGAGATGCGCTTGACTATGGTCAAAGAAGCACTGACAATTGCGATTCAGCAAAGAGACCGTGCGTTCCAAAGTATCAAAGATAGTGCTCAGAATAAGCATGTATTCGAATTGAGTACCGGCTTATCACAGATGATGGGAACAATGCTTGAGCGAAAATCGGAATCAGTCAAGTGTAATCTTGAAAAGGTTATTGTTCAGAATTTACAGCATATATACAGAAAGAATAACTTGATTACACATATTGAGATTGAAGATGATTTCCAATTTAATCTTTATCAGAATGTGAAGTACACTGCCTCGGAGCTGCTTCATTTAATAAAAAATCTGGGCAAAGAAGTGTTTGCCAGGGAGATTGGAAAGCAGGGAATGAAGCTTCTTTGTAAAAAGTATAAGTCTGATACCGTATCACAGCTGCAGCAGGCATTAGAGGCTGATAAACAGAGTAATAGGCATGATTTATTTAAGCGCATTGATATCAGCCGTTTGTCAAAGGGAGAATGCCAGATATTCATATTGTCATTATATTGGGCAATTATTGAATTATCTGGTAAGGATATACCCTTTATTATTGATACTCCTTATGCACGAATCGATGCTAATCATAGAAAAGAGATATCGGAGAAATTTTTCCCTAATATCAGTAAACAAGTAGTTATTCTTTCAACAGACGAAGAAATTAATGAAGAGTATTACGAAATTATCAAGCCTTATATTGCAAAGGAATACCTGCTTATAAATGATGAATGTCAAAACAGAACTACTGTTGAACAGCATTATTTTTTCGAGGTGTAAGCAATGATATTTAGATTAAAGACTTCAAAGAGGACTCAGGAAATATTCCAGGAGTTAGAAAATAGAACAAATTATAAGCCATATACTTTGGTGAAGCATGCTATTGCATGGTCTCTGAAGGAAAACACTTCGGTAGCAGATTATGAGTCAGATTCGGACGGACTGGATCTTAATAGGCAGACAATTACTGGAGATAATGAAACATATTTCAAGGTGCTGATAGAGGAAGTGGAAGGAAGATATTTACCAGAAGAAGAATTCTTTCCTAAATATGTAAAGGCACATATTGATAGAGGAAGTGAATTGCTGCTTGATATGTATAATCATGCAGGAAATATGGATAAATATATTCTTCAAGTGTTAGGAGTAGGTGATACAGTATGATTTATTTTGATAATAGTGCAACGTCTCCTGTGGATGGAGAAGTGCTGGATGCAATGCTTCCATATCTTAGAGAAGAATATGGAAATCCTTCAAGTAAATATTATTGTAAGGCAGTGAATGCTTATAATGCAGTAGAAGATGCACGTGACAGGGTTGCAAAACTGATGGGAGCTGACTCTGAAGAAATAATTTTTACAGCAGGTGCCACGGAGAGTACGAATTTTATCATCAAAGGGTATATGGACTATCGCCGCTATTATGGAGATGGAAAGAATCACATTATTACATCTGCTGCTGAACATAAGGCTGTTTTGAATACGTGTAAGTTCCTTAATGGTGACTTGTATTCAAATAATGATCCAACTGTAACGCTGTCTGGTGGTAAGAAAACAGTGGATAGAGGATACGAGGCTACTTTTGTTGGTATTACTGAGAATGGTGAAATCCTAGTTACAGCCGTAGAGGAAGCGATAAAGAATAATACAGCGATGGTATCTGTTATCTATGTAAATAATGAAATAGGAACCATAAGTGATGTTTCTGGCATCGCTAAATTATGCGTGGAAAAAGGGATTGCTATTCATTCTGATCTGACACAGGCCATTGGCAAAATGGAGATAGATGTTCATAATATGGGATTGGATTTCGCATCATGCTCAGCACATAAAATCTATGGACCAAAAGGAATTGGAGCTGCTTTTGTAAAGTGTGATGCATATGGTATTCCGCCAATTACCGCGTTTATGCATGGCGGTGAGCAGGAGAATGGTTTCAGAGCAGGAACTCTGGCTGTTCATAATATTGTTGGATTTGGGAAGGCTGCGGAAATTGCATTAAGAGACTTGAAGATAAATGAACAGAAAATCTTACGGTTTGATCAGATACTTATTGCTGGATTAATGGAAATACCAGACATCTCATTAACAAACCAATCAGACAAGAGATTACCTGGAATTATAAGTATCGTAATCGATAAAAAAAATTTTAATAATGAGAGGTTTATAAAGCATGTTAGCGATAAACTGGCTTTGTCTGCCGGTTCGGCATGCAGTGCCGGAGAACCATCATATGTGATAACTGCGCTGGGCTTGGAAGATAAGGCTTCAAAGGTGGTACGAATATCATTAAATAAGCATACAACAGAAGAGGAAATCAATCAGCTAATAAAGATACTAAGAAAAGAACTGCAGAAGCTGAACATATGGGAATTGTAAAAGCTTCTGCGGGGAATACTGATATTGAGAACTATAATTTCTTGAAACAAGGTATGAATGAAGCAGAAAAACTATTGAATGAACCTGGACTTGAAACCTGGCGGGCAGGATGCAGATACGATTATAGGAAATATAAAATTAAGCTGAAAGGATGAGATGATATGAATGAGGAAAGAATAAATGAGGAAATAGAAGGAAATAGTGACGAACAGACTGTAGATGCTTCTCCTACTAAGGGATTTTTTATCTTCATGATTACAAGAGATATATATATTAGACCTACAATAGTGGAACTTATTGATAATGCTATTGATGGTGCCAAACGTGTATGTCCAGATGGAAATTACAAGGGCAAGAAGATAAAAATTTCATTCGATAGTGAAAAATTTATCATTCAGGACAACTGTGGCGGGATAGGCATTGAAACTGCAGTCAAGTATGCTTTTAAGTTTGGAAGGCCGGATGACAGACCAGATGAAGGTGAGCAGTTATTTACCGGTGTGTTTGGTATAGGAATGAAAAGAGCACTATTTAAGCTGGGAAGACATTTTACTGTTAAATCTACTACAAGCATTGATAGTTTTACGGTTGATGTTGATGTTGATGAGTGGTTAAAGGATCAAAAAAACTGGACATTTCCTATTACCGTAGAGAATAAAGAAGATTTAGAATGTGGTACAGAAATTGTAGTTGAAAAATTAAACAAGGAAAGCAAATTGCGGTTTTGTACACAAACTTTTGAAAATGAGCTGATTTCATACATTGAGAAATATCGTTCTGTTGAAACAGAAAATGGATTAGAGATATATGTTAATGAAAAACTAATAACTACTGCTAAAGAAAGTATTATTGAAAATGAGTCGATTATTCCATATAAAACTATAATTGAAGATAAAGATGGTATTATTCGTATTATAGCTGGAATTACGCATTATGGAAAACCACAAAATGCCGGATGGTATATATATTGTAATGGAAGACTGGTCTTGTATGCAGATAAAACAGAAACTACCGGATGGGGAAATGATTATAGATCATATCACCCTAATTTAGCAGCTTTCAGAGGATATGTTTATTTTGAGTCTGCTAATCTGCTTGCTTTGCCGTGGAACACAACAAAAACAGGAGTTGATAATTTAAATCGTTTATATGTGCTGGCAAGAGAGAGGATGAAAGAAGCGGCTCAGCAAGTGTTTAGGGCTATTGATGACACAAAAAAGACAATGGATGTTGATTCGAAAAGTTTTGAGGAGCTGCCTTTCGTGAAGGGGGCTAAAGAAATTGATATGAATTATTCCTATTTATCCTCAATAAAAACTACAACAGATTTTAAAATTACTCAACCTGAAGAAAGACCGAAAGTAGCAAGAATTAGTTTCACAAAATTGGCAGAAGATGTTGAAAAAGTTCAAAAACATATTGGTGCTGGCAGCCGAAAAGAATTAGGTGAGAAACTATTCCAGTATTATGTAGAAATGGAGGGTATATAAGATTGAGGTCAGATAATTCAAATATGACCGTAAATTATACTGTTCGGCCATGCAAAAGCGTTGAAAGAAAAATGATGTGTGAAATGATTTCTGCTGTAGGTGAGATGAGTCCAATTACAGATTCTTCGTCAAGATATATAGGGATGGGAGCTAAGTTTTTTACGGATTTTAGTATGATCCACAGAATCTTTGGACTAACTGAAATGTATAGTATAGAAAAGAGCAGTTCTGCGGAGGACATTCAAAGATTTGAATTTAATAAACCATATAATTGTATCACTATGGTTTTCCAGAGGACAACGGACTTTTTAAACTCAACAAAATTTCCGAAAAAAGATAAACGTAATATAATCTGGCTTGATTATGATGGTGGATTTAGAAGCGAGATGCTTCAGGATGTGCAAATTTCAGTTAAAAAATCATCTTCTTTAAGTTTAATTTTTGTGAGCTTGAATGCTGATTTTGGTGATAAATATAAAAAGGCGTCTCCATCCGATAAACTTGATATCTTTAATGGCAGAGTAGGAAATGACAATTATACAAAAAATGTAAGCCCTAAAGATTTGGCAGGGGATCGCTTGATTTCTTCGATTATCAGGATATTTAATCTGGCTATAGAAGAAGCATTGCTGGATATTAATGCAGGAGAAATAGGTGAAAATGATTTGCAGTGTAAGCAGATTGCCTGTTTTAAATATGCTGACTCACAGGCACCGATGCTTACTATGGGCTGGATTACATATTACAAGAATGAAATTGATAAGGTAAATAATTGCAAGATAAGGAAGCTGGCTTATTATAATGAAACAGATAGTCCGTATGACATTTCAGTTCCACCATTAACTTTGAAAGAAGTAGGAGTGTTAAATAGAAATTTGCCGGATATTAAATTTCCAGTACCAGGAGCAGAGTTTCTTACCAAAGATGAAGTGACGAAATATTCAGAAATATATAGATATTACCCTGCTCTGACAGAATCAAATATGGTACTTTAAAAAGACAATTACACGAGAAGGATTATTATATTTTAAGTAATGATTGCTTTTTCAATAAAAATACTACATAATAAAAAAGGAATATTAGTGGAAAATACACGAAGAGGTAAATGGATTGGAAGATTTAATCCAGCTGGATTCATATCCGGTGCAGGCAGCATTAAAAATACTTTTGCAGGATAAAACGACTAAAAAGAATATTATATGGGCAACAGATTCCTACGCCTCTTTTGGAGAGAGTTATACGGACCGGAGTCAGATAACGGAGAATCAGTTAAAAAAGATGAATTACGGAATCATCCAGCCGCGAATATCGAAAGATATGGAACAGCAGACGCAGCGTACCAGAAAGAGTGCAGAAGTATTTACTCCGGCCTGGCTATGTAACAAGATGAATAATTTTTGTGATGAGGAATGGTTTGGCTATAAAGATGTTTTCAATCGGCAGGCTGGGCATGAGTGGATTCCTGCAGAGGATAAAATCGAGTTTCCTGATGGAAAGTGCTGGGAAGATTATATAGATTCCAGGCGGCTGGAGATTACATGCGGAGAGGCACCTTATCTGGTTTCAAGATACGATGCTTCCACAGGAAAGATGATTGACATTCATAAGCGAATAGGTATTCTTGACCGGAAACTTCGTGTTGTGAATGAAAATGCAGCGGATGAAACAGAATGGATGAAATGGACTGTACGGGCATTTCAGAGTGTGTATGGGTATGAATATCAGGGTGACAGTCTTTTGATTGCACGGATTAATCTGCTTATGACTTTTGCAGATTACATGAATCATAAATGGCACAGGCAGCCGGAGAAAGCAGAACTTCGTAAAATCGCAAATATAATAAGCTGGAATATCTGGCAGATGAATGGATTAAAGGGAACCGTTCCGATAGGAGTTTTGAAAGAGGAATATCATCAGATGTCGTTGTTTGAACCGTTTCAGGAAGCGGAAGAAGCAAATGAAGGACCAGAAGTCAGATGCAGAATATTTGACTGGCGTGGAGATAACTCTGTTTTATTTGAGGCATTAGAAAAAAACAGGCGGGAATGAAAAGATAGCAGCGGAATGATAAAGATAAATTGTATAAATGGGTAAAAATTTATGCAAGTATACGAGAAGGAGAATCAAGGCTATGAAATTCGATTTTGTAATAGGCAATCCGCCATATCAGGATGAAACCATAGGAGATAACAAAGGCTATGCGCCGCCAGTATATCATAAATTTCTTGAAAATGCTTATAAAATTGGCGATGTAGTGGAAATGATTCATCCTGCCAGATTTCTTTTTAATGCCGGAAGTACCCCAAAGCAATGGAATGAGCAGATGCTGCAGGATCCACATCTTAAAGTATTATATTTTGAGCAGGACAGCAGTAAGGTATTCAGTAATACGGATATTAAAGGCGGAGTAGTCATTACCTATCATGATAATGTAAAGGATTATGGTGCGATTGGGACATTTACAGCTTATGAGGAATTAAATCTAATATTGAAGAAAGTAAGAAACAGAGATGATTTTTCAAGTTTTAGCAATATAGTGATTACGCGTACGGCATATCGCCTGACAGATAAAATGCATACTGACCATCCAGAAGCTATCGGACAATTGAGTGATGGACATGCATATGATATGTCAACCAACATATTTGAGAGACTGCCGCAGATTTTTTATGATGATAAACCGCAGGATGGGGCAGAGTATATACAGATTTTAGGGCGCGAAAATAATGAAAGAATTTATAAGTATGTAAGGCGTGACTATGTTAATACGGTCAGCAATTTGGATAAATATAAGATATTCCTTCCAAAAGCGAATGGAATAGGTGCATTAGGTGAAGTTTTATCAGCTCCGATACTGTGCGGGCCGATGATTGGTGCAACGGAAACATTTTTAAGTATCGGCGCATTTGAACGGCAGAGTGAAGCAGAAGCAGCCTTGAAGTATATGAAAACGAAGTTTGCCCGCGTCTTATTGGGTGTTTTGAAAACAACACAGGATATCACACCGAAAAAATGGAGATGTGTTCCGTTACAAGACTTTACCGCATCATCTGATATCAGCTGGTCAGTATCCATATCAGATATAGACAGGCAATTATACAAAAAGTACAGCCTGTCCGATGAAGAAATCCATTTTATCGAAGCCAGAGTAAAGGAGATGGCTTAATGGCAGAAATAAGAATCAAGACAGCCAGGCGGGTTGTTCCTATGATTTACGCATATACCACTCCTGAAATTGCAAGACATAATGGCTGGACAAAAATAGGATATACGGAACAGGCGGTAGAAAAGCGTCTGAAACAGCAGGCGCACACAGTAGATGTTATTTACCATGAAGAATGGAAAGGGAATGCTGTATATGATGATGGCTCCGGTGAAATTTTCAGCGATAAAGATTTCCATGTATATTTGAGAAAACTGGGAATTGAAAATAATCGGGCAAATGAATGGTTTCACATAAGCGGCGCTGATTCTCAGAAGAGATTTTTTGAGTTTCGCTCTAATCGCGGTATTATAAAGGCGGAAGATACTGTTATTCCCTATACTCTGCGGGATGAACAGGAGACTGCGGTGGAACAGACGGCAAAATATTTTAAGTCGGGCATAGGAAAGGAATTCCTATGGAATGCAAAACCGAGATTTGGAAAAACATTGTCTGTCTATGAACTGTGCAGGAAAATGGAGGTGCAGAGTGTCCTGATTGTTACGAACCGCCCCGCGATTGCCAATTCATGGTATTCTGATTATGTGAAGTTTCTTGGGACGGAATCGGGCTATCAGTTTGTCAGTAATGCGGACTCTTTAAAAGGGAAAAGGCTGGCTGTTTCACGTGAAGCCTATGTAAAGGAGAACTCCGTTTCGGATAATCCATATAATTGTATTGAATTTGTCAGCTTGCAGGATTTAAAAGGCTCCCTGTATTTTGGCGGAGATTATGATAAATTAAAAGAAGCTGCGGATATGAACTGGGATTTGCTGGTGATAGATGAAGCACATGAGGGCGTAGATACTTATAAAACGGATGTGGCGTTTGAACATATCAGCAGAAAGTACACGCTTCATTTGTCCGGCACGCCTTTTAAAGCGCTTGCAAACAATAAATTTCCAGATGATGCGGTCTTTCACTGGACATATGCAGATGAACAGTCGGCAAAACGCGATTGGAATTCAAAGGAAGGAGATGAAAATCCATATGCAGCACTTCCGCAGCTTAACATGTTCACTTATCAGATGTCGAAGATTATCAGGGATGAGTTAGAACAGGGAATTGAAATTCAGGGAGAAACGGAAGAATATGCTTTTGACCTAAATCTTTTCTTTGAAACTAAAAACGGACAGTTCATACATGACAGTTCGGTGGACAAATTTCTGGATGCCATGACGACACAGCCCAAATTTCCTTTTTCAACAGAGGAACTGCGGAATGAGTTAAAGCACACATTCTGGCTTTTAAACCGCGTGGACAGCGCTAAGGCACTGGCAAAGAAACTTGAAAATCATTCGGTCTTTGGCGAATACAAAATAGTTCTTGCTGCCGGAGATGGAATCATGAATGATGATGGAATGAGTTCTTTAGAGGAAAGCAGAAAATCTTTTGATAAAGCTGTAGCGGCTGTGAAGAATTATGAAAAGACGATTACTCTGTCTGTCGGGCAGCTGACGACAGGCGTTACAATTCCTGAATGGACGGCGGTGCTGATGCTGAGCAATGTGAAAAGTCCGTCTTTTTATATGCAGGCCGCGTTCAGGGCGCAGAATCCATGCCTTTTTGCTAAAGACGGAGAATTTTATCGTAAAAAAAATGCTTATGTATTTGACTTTGACCCAGCGCGTACGCTTATGATATTTGAAGAGTTTGCAAACGATTTATCTGCAAAAAATTCTGACGGGCGCGGGGATGCAGGAATACGAAAAGAAAATGTGAAGGAACTGCTGAATTTCTTTCCGGTTATTGGCGAAGATGAAAACGGGGAAATGACAGAACTGGATGCGGAAAAAGTATTGTCCATACCTCGGAAAATCCGTTCTCAGGAAGTCGTGAGAAGGGGATTTATGAGCGATTTCCTGTTTCAGAATATTTCTCATGTATTCTATGCACCGAAAGAAGTCATTGATATTATTACGTCTTTTACACCGGTTCAGGAGCCGGGCAAAAAAGCAGACATAACACCTGATACACGGACAGAGCTTTCTTTAAATGAGAATGGAGAAGTATCTTTAGAAGAAGGATATGTGATTGGAAAGTCGGCGGAACTATTCGGGAAAAAGATATATGATACGATTCCGGACAAACTGAATGATGTGATATCGGATATGAATATGGTACGGGATTTTGCGGGATACTCTGCTGAAAAGCTGAAGCAGACATTACATACAGAAGCTGTGAAAGCTATTATTGATACAGTAAAAGAGGAATACGCCTCGGATATGAGAAGTTCTGCCCGAAATCAGATAGAACGCAGGCTGAAAGACGAAACGGATTCGCTGGTTAATAAGGCGTTCGGCAATTATAAGATTGAGGCGAATACCATAGAAAAAGAAAGACAGGAAGCATTAAAGAATCGTGCTGCCGCTGACAGGAGCGCGGAGGAAGTCAGCCAGGAGTTTGACAGGCGACAGGAAGAAGCTGCTTCAAGATTGCAGGAAGCTTTAAATTCATCCATCAGCGGCTTCGTAAAAACTGCCAGTGAGGAAGTGGTAAGAACTGTAGAGACCAGCAAAAAGGAACACGAGAAAAAGGAAATAGAGGATTCTGTAAAAGACCATTTGAGAGGATTTTCAAGAACGATACCGTCATTTCTCATGGCGTATGGAACAGAAGAAACGACTCTTGAGAATTTCGACACAATTATTCCAGATGAAGTATTTGAGGAAGTGACAAGCATTTCACTTGCGCAGTTTCGTTTTTTAAGAGACGGAGGAACTTATACCAGCGAACAGACGGGTGAGGAGGAACGGTTTGAGGGCGGGATGTTTGATGCGGCGGTGTTTAATGATTCTGTCAGAGAGTTCCTGAATTTAAAAAGGAAACTGGCAGATTATTTTGACGAGGACAGCACAGAGGATATTTTCGACTATATTCCGCCGCAGAAAACGAACCAGATTTTTACGCCAAAGCAGGTAGTGAAAAAGATGGCTGATATGCTGGAACAGGAAAATCCGGGGTGCTTTGATATGCCGGACAGGACATTTATTGATTTGTATATGAAGTCTGGTTTATACATGACAGAAATTATAAAGCGGCTGTATCAGAGCAATGCTTTGAAAGAGCGGTTTCCGAAAAAAGAGGAACGGTTACGGCATATTTTTGAAAAACAGGTATACGGTCTGGCACCAACGGAGATTATCTATAAAATTGCAACGGGTTATATTCTTGGATTTGATGAAAATGCTGTCATTACGAAGCATAATTTCCGCCAGGCGGATGCTTTGAAGTATGCGAAAAATGGAACCCTGGAAGAAATGCTGGATGAGATTTATAAGGAGTGAGAAAGCAGCATTTGAGCGTTTTGAAATGTCCTGCGAGTATTCAGGACTTGGAAAGGCAGTGGCAGTTTGAATGGAGATGAGCTTATGAACCTGACAAATTTTTTAAAACAGACAGATGCTGCCGCAGCACAGTATTCAGCAGAACAGCTTGCTGCATTTATTCATGATATCGGGAGAGTATTACCGGAACATTACAGAGAAGATTTTCTGAGGAAATTAAAAGCAATAGGTAAAAAAGCAGAGAAAGAGCCGGATGCAGACGCAGATGCAGAGGACGGGCCTGAGTTTGACGGGATGTATCAGCAGGTCAGAAATAATTTGAAAATCATAGATTCACAGGAAATCACGATTACCGGAATATTGAACGAAGAATATGACGAATGGTACAGCGACAGCGGCGAAGAATTTTATTATGAGGACAGCAGCGGTATTTCGGACATGCTGGCGGAGGCCTGTGATTTTGTTCATGTCTGTATGGACACCGAGCGGTATAAAGAAGGCTTCGAAATAGGAAAGCAGCTGTTTTTAATGGAGATTTTATGTGAGAATGAATATGGAGACACAGAGTTTTCGATTGGAGAGCTAGTGTATCACGAGCTGTTACAGCGTGATTTAGTGCAGGTAATTCTTGATACGGCGTATTGTGCATATCATGCGGTACCGTTAAAGAAACGGGCTGAGACATTGTATGGGGTGATTGTGAATGCCGGGAAGGACGAGATTACGTTAGAAGCAGTTATGCAGCATGGAGACGGGGAACTGCCTGAATTTAAGGAGTTTCTGACACTCTGGATTCATTATCTCGGGGAGAAAACAGGGCGTGATGCGCAGCGGCTTATTTTGGAAGCGGCCGGTCTGCTGAACGATGCTCATGCGGCTATGCGGTATGCTGAGAAATATGCGGCTGTTCATCCGGGATTATTTTTGAATTTATTAGAAAATGAGAAATATTCGAATGCGGGTGACAGGGTATTCATAGGCCTGGAAGCAGTCAGGAGGATACCAAAGAAATATATGATACGCAGCAGAGTGGCTTTAAAGACGGCAGAGTATATCATTGAAGCAGATGCGGAACTGTCTTTGCTGGATAAGTGCTATTTTGCGGCATATGAATCGGATACATCTGCATTAAATTATCTGCGCGTACTGCTAAACGGAGCCGGGACGGAAGAGATAAAAGAAAAGCTTCGGAAAGTATTTGTGCCGTTATCGGTTCGTGAAAGCGGCAGTTCTTACAGTGTGTCTGGAAGAGGCGGCTTTTACTCTGAAATGGAAGAAAATAAACCGGACAGCAATATGATTTTGCTGCTCAGATTTTTGGACGGACAGTTTGCGGATGTGTTAGCGAAAGGTCTGAACAATTCGAAAGCATTAGGGTGGTCAGGCACTTTCATGAAACAGGGAATCGCATTGTATCTGCTCTGTTCTTATGAAGGGAAGCGGGGCGGCAAAGGAATCGCTGCGATGGCAGGCATAGTAAAGAGCGCAATGAATTTTTCGGCAGAAGAATACCGGAAGGGTATCTGTGACTGTAATGCAGAAAATGATAATGATTTATTCTGGGAATTATTTTTGAAATGGAAATCAAAAGTGCCGATGGAGCCTGATATCAGAACGCGTGCAGTAAAGAAAATAACGGGTCTGCTTGAAAAACGGACAGAAGGAATTATGGAAGCAAACCGCAGAAATTATTACGGAGAATGTGCAGCCTATATTGCCGCATTGGGCGAGGTACAGGAGTCTTTGGGAGAGGCAGGTGCAAAGCAAAAACTGATGACATCCTATAAAGATAAGTATTCCAGAAGGAGTGCATTCCGGCAGGAACTGAGAAATTATGGCTGGATGGATGTCAGGAAAAAATATAAATAGAGGATTGTACTGCCTTAATGAAACATTTTAGAAAATCATGAGATTGTCAGGGAGGAAAAAATGGCTGATATAAAATTTGAAATTAAAAAAGAACTCGGAACACTTTCCGAGAGTGCAAAAGGGTGGAAAAAGGAAATCAATTTCATTTCATGGAACGGAGCAGCACCAAAATACGATATCAGGGACTGGTCGCCGAATCATGAGAAGATGGGAAAAGGAATTACTCTGACAGCAGAGGAGGCAGGGGCACTGGCTGAGATTTTATCGAAGCTGTCCTGATACATAAGAAAGGAGAAAAATTATGCTGTTTTTGCAGTATCCAAAGTGTTCCACTTGTCAGAAGGCTAAAAAATGGCTGAATGCACATCAGGCTGTATATACGGAGCGTCATATTGCGGAAGACCGCCCTTCATACGAGGAATTAAAACAGTGGCATGAAAAAAGCGGACTGCCGCTGAAGCGGTTTTTTAATACAAGCGGAGTGCTGTATAAAGAAATGAAGTTAAAAGACAGGCTGCCTGCTATGAGTGAGGAAGAGCAGCTGCAGCTTCTTGCATCGAACGGGATGCTTGTAAAGCGTCCGATTCTTGCAGATGATAATCAGATACTGATAGGCTTTAAGGAAGCAGAATGGGCAGAAAAGCTTGGGGATTCCGGTAATATTGACACAATGTAGATTTTCACATTTTTTTGACGTTCCTGCCAGAAAATGCACGTTCCTGCCAGAAGGATTGTTTTTTTCGAATGTTTTTATATAATTTTACAGGGAGAACTAGAAAAGGAGGAAACAATTGCAATGAAACGGCAGAAAGGAAAACAATGTGAACAGACATTACGGGGTTTTGCATCGGTGATTCTATCCGTATGCGTTACGGGACTGGCGTGTTTTGGGTCCATGCAGAGCACAAATCTGGATACCGCATGGGCACAGGTGCAGATGGAAGAAATAAATTACCGGACTTGTAATGAAAGCGGGCAGGACTGGACAGTGAAATCGGAGCAGTGTACGGCTGTTACATCGCAGGACCGTGTATGGCAGCAAGGATGGTATGCTGTAAGCGGCAGTGTCGAGATTACGGGCAGTGTTTCGGTAAACGGACAGGTGCATCTGATTTTAATGGACGGCTGCACGCTGAAGACAAAAGGAATCAAGGTATCCGGTACGGACAGCATTTCTATTTATGCGCAGTCTGAGGGAAGCATGGCAGGCGTTTTGGAATGTAGAGGAGCGGATTATGCTGCAGGAATAGGCGGTGCAGGTGATGCGGGTACTGGGAATGCAGCTGATAAAGACAGCGGGCATATTACGATTTACGGCGGCCATATTACGGCGAAGGGAGGTGAGAGCGCTGCAGGAATAGGCGGCGGGCATGGCGGTTCCGGACAGAACATTACGATTCACGCAGGAATGGTAACAGCAAAAGGTGGCGGGGGCAATGATGCGAACATACCGGAAGGAAAGACAGGCGGCGCGGGCATTGGCGGCGGCGGAGCAGGCGGGAGCGGCAGTCTTATCAGAATTAATGGCGGCACTGTGTTGGCAGAAGGTGCAGTGGGTGCTACATTTGATGCAAATGGAGAAGTTGCTACTCTCAGCGGCGGCGGTGCGGGCATCGGCGGTGGAAATAATGGAGCAGGAACTTTTATTTCGATTTATGATGGTGAGGTAACAGCAGCTGGCGCGGATGCAGGCGGCGCAGGCATTGGCGGAGGGACAAATCAGAAAGGTGAAAATATTACTGTCTACGGCGGTACTGTAAATGCCAGCGGCAGCGGTGCAGGCATTGGCGGCGGCGGTGCAGTTGCTGGGGATTTTGAAGATGGAGCTGGGAGGAATATTTCCATTTATGGAGGCCGTATTACAGCAGCTGGAGGACGACTGGGCGGTGCAGGCATTGGCGGTGGCTCAGGAGAAGGAAGCAGTATTTCCATTTATGGCGGTACAGTAACAGCAGAGGGAGGACCACAGGACGGCAGCACGGTTGGCGGTGCAGGCATCGGCGGAAGCTGGAATGCAAAAGGAGAGAATATCATTATCGGCGGCGGAGTGGTAACAGCGACAGGCGGCAGCAGCATGAATATATCAGGTGGAGCAGGTATTGGTGGCGGCGGAATCAACATCGCATCAGGAACACAGGAATTTGATACAGGGGTAATTATTATTAGCGGCGGTGCAATAATGGCAAAAGGCGGCAGCAGTACAAACGGATACAGTGGCGCGGGTATCGGCGGCGGAGGCGGCGGAGGCACAGTAAAGTCTGTCAGCATCAGTAATGCAGCTGTATGGGCATCGGGCGGAGTGACGAATTCGGCAACGAACGACAGTCAGGCTGCTTCAGCAATCGGTAATGGACTGGGCAGCAGCGGAAGCGGCGGTGCACAGAAGCCAGAGATTACAAAAACGGATTGTATGGTATTTGAAGGAAATAATGGAACAGTAGCGGGAGCCTTTGTTTATGATGATGACTGTCCGCTGTCCGATAGAAAAGAAATAGAGATTGTCCCGGAAGCTAATCTGGTTATTGAAAAGGAAAGCAGGCTGGAAGTAGTCAGCGGAAAAGTGTTGATGAATAATGGGAAGATTACCAATAACGGTCAGCTTGTGTTAGCCAATAAAAACTGCCTGCGAGGAAATGGCAAACTGGATGGAAACGGGGAATTTTTGCTTGCAGTAGCGAATGAAAATTTCCTGGACGGGGATTTGGATTTGTGCAAAGAGTATAACAGCCGGAATCAGGCAGAAGAGGTCATTGACTATGTCAAGAAAAAGATAGAAGGTTTTGGAGATGAGCTGTACGGAAAGACATTTAAAATGAATCCAGGCGAATATACGAATCTGCCAGAAGAGATGAGAAATTTCGGTATATATTCGATTACATGTGAAGGCGGTCAGATTGATTATACCATTAAAAAATTTCCGCTGAAAATAGTCAGCGCCCGCCCGGTTCAAACAAGCAAGACGTATGACGGCAGCGACCAGATTAAGATACGTTCGGTGAAAATTTCCGGTGTATTTGACGGGGATATTGTGAGTGTAAATACAGAAAAACTGTACGGGAGTCTCCGCAGCAGTGAGGTAGGAATATATGATTATGTGGTATTGAAGAATATGGAACTGATAGGAAAGGATGCTCGTAATTATACATTTCCGGGAGAAGGAGATGCGGGGCTGGAAACAGAAAGTAATACACAGCTGGAGGAAAAATTTGAGATTTATCCGCCTGGTTATGTTCCAGATACAGGCAATAATTCAGGCAGCGATTCAGGTTCTTCTTCCGGGGGATGGGGCAGCGCCTGGTCTCCGGCAGCCAGACATCCGTTTATCAAAAACTTTCCATTGAAAAGCGGCTGGACGCTGATTCGGCGGGAGGCGGAAGCTGCAGCTTTTGGAACGCTTCTTGAAATAGACATGAACGGAAATGCCTATGTACCGAAGGAAATGCTGCAGACAGTAAAAGACAGGGACATTCGTCTGCTTTTGGATATGGGAAAAGGCATTTTATGGCAGATACGCGGACAGGATATCGAGAAAGCTCCGTCTGGCAGCATTGATTTTCCTTCTGTCAGAAAAATCGAGAGTCTGCCGGACGCTCTTGCGGCAACAGTATCGGCGGCAGCTGCAAAAAGACCGTCGTTTCAGATTTCCTATATTCTTAAAAAAGCATTTGAATTTCCGGCAGAGCTTGTGATACAGGCTGATACCAGCTGTGCGGGGATGTATGCAAATCTGTTTTCGCAGGAAGAAAATGGCGGCTGGAAATGTGTACGTGCTGTGGCTGTCGGTACAGATGGAACGGTAAGACTGACGGTAAAGGACGCTGTGGACGGTATTCTTATACTGGATGAAAAAGATTACACGCCTAAAATTCAGACACTGCCGGTGGAAACGCTGTACGAAGCGCAGATACAGACAGACGGAAGTATCAAAATAACGGCCAGTGATGGCAGTCCGGTATCAAACCGTTTTGTTACGACAGAGGATGGCAGGCTGTATTATGCACAGGCAGACGGAATGGCGGCAAGAAACAGAGTTATTACGGTGAGCGGGCGTAAATACTTTGCGCAGAAGAACGGAATCATTGCAAAAAGCGGATTCTTCGTAACAAGGACTGGAAATAAAGTGTATGCGCGCTCGAACGGGGAACTGATGACGGACAAAATTTTTCAGGCAGGAGGAAAGCGCTATTATGCGAAACCTTCCGGCGCAGTGGCAAAGGGAAGATTTTTTCGTACACAGTCAGGAAAGCAGGTTTATGCAAAGGCGTCAGGCGTGCTCGTGACGAATAAAATTTTCCGTGTAAGAGGAAAGCGGTTTTATGCGGATAAAAAAGGAATTATAGCGTCTGACAGATGGGTACGTGTGGGAAATAAAAAATATTACTGCAGCTCATCAGGGAAAATTACGAAAGTTAAAAAGTAATATAATCAAAGCCGGAGTAAGAACGGCCTGGTATCGCCGGGCTGGACTTGCTCCGATTTTGTGCAGGAAAGAATGTTTACGTGTAACAGTTCGGGGGGGGGTGTTTTGGCTTCGCGGACGCCGGGAGAGGGGATTTGCACGGTCTTTCTGCGGCGGTTCCAGAATGTTA
>CANDJC010000002.1 GCA_947384955.1 uncultured Eubacterium sp.
TGGCAGTTTTCAGTTGGCAGTTTTCAGTTGGCAGTTTTCAGTTGGCAGTTTTCAGTCTTTCTGCTATATAGAAATTCAGCAGAGAGTCTGCGCTTTTTTCATGTAAAGCCTGAGAAAACCAGCCGGGTGACGGGAAGATGCACCGTCTTCCTGGGACATTGGAGGAATGTTTAGAATCCCTTAGCATTCTGCCCGATAACCAGGCGGCGAAGCCGCAGCGGCACCGGTAGCTGCTGGCATTCAGCCAGGGCGAATAGGTGCCGCGTCCCGTCCGGTGCCACAGCGCAGAAGCAGAATGCTTAGGGATTCTTAACATTCCGGAGCCGTCCCAGGAAGACGGTGCATCTTCCCGTCACCCGGCGTCCGCGGAGCCAAATCCCCCCTCTTGCCCAAACTGTTACGATTCATGTCCGCATACCATACCGTTCTGCGATTAATGATTGAATCTCCCTCCATTTCATGCTAAAATAGAACACATGGCTCATTCCATAAAAAAACAAAATAGAAATTATTTAGGAGGTTTCACAAATGGCATGGTACGACGAGGCAGTATTTTACCACATTTATCCCCTGGGACTTACAGGAGCTCCGGCACAGAATTCTTACACAGCTGTGGAGCACCGGTTAAATACTCTGATTCCATGGATTACGCATATCAGGGAAACAGGTTTTAACGCAGTTTATATCGGTCCTTTGTTTGAATCGGTAGGGCATGGATATGAAACGACGGATTATAAGAAGTTAGACAGCCGGCTCGGCACAAATGAAGACCTGACGAATTTTGTAGCAAAATGCCACGAACAGGGAATCCGCGTGATTTTAGACGGTGTATTTAACCATACCGGGCGGGATTTCTTTGCTTTCCAGGATGTTAAGAAAAACAGGGAAAATTCCCCTTATAAAGACTGGTACTGCAATGTTAATTTCTGGGGGAACAACGAATATAACGACGGTTTTACTTATGAAAACTGGGGCGGTTATAATCTGCTGGTCAAATTAAACCAGCACAATCCTGCGGTCAGGGATTATATCTGCGATGTTATCCGTTTCTGGGTCAGTGAGTTTGATATTGACGGTATCCGTTTAGACGCTGCCGATGTGCTGGATTTTGAATATATGAAAGCGCTGCGCCATGTCGCGAATGAAGTGAAACCGGATTTCTGGCTGATGGGCGAAGTCATTCACGGGGATTATACCCGCTGGGTCAATGAGGGCACCCTGCATTCAGTGACAAATTATAATCTGCATAAAGCGCTTTACTCCGGACACAATGACCACAATTATTTTGAAATTGCCCATACGGTCAAGCGTCTGTACGAAATGGGAGGAAGCCGCCCGGATGGCCTGAAGTTATATAATTTTGTGGACAACCATGATGTAGAACGTATTTATACAAAGCTGAATAACAAAGCCCATTTTACGCCGGTGCACATTCTGCTCTACACGCTTCCAGGCATTCCGTCTGTTTATTACGGTTCCGAATTCGGAATTGAAGGAAAGAAGGAACGTTTTTCAGATGCTTCCCTGCGCCCTGCACTTTCTCTGGAAGATTTTGCCGATGCAGTAAATACCAATCCGTGTACGCGTCTGATTGCCGCACTCGGACATATCCGCCAGAATACGCCGGAGCTTTCCTATGGCAGCTATCATGAACTGCTGCTGACTAACCGCCAGTATGCATTTTCCAGAACCAGCGGCGGAAGGTCTGCGATTATTGCGGTGAATAATGATGACAGTGATTATACAATGACGCTGCGGGCTGACGGCGCTGCTGAATATATCGGGGCGCTGTCCGGGGAAAAGGTTTCCGTAAACGGCGGAAATATTGTCGTAAATGTAAAAGCAGCCAGCGGTGATATCTGGCTGCCGGTAACCGCTGATTCACAAAAAGCCGTATCGCCTATCACTGCCAAAGCCGACCCGGTTCCAAAAACTGCACCGGCCGCTGCGCCAGCTTCTGAAAACAAAGCAGCTGTTCCGTCAGACAGCACTGCCAGCCAGACTGCGGAAAATGCCGGACATGCACAGGCTGCTCCTTCAGGCGGCAGTGTAAAGGATACTCCTGCTTCAGAAAGCAGTACGCAGAATACATGTCCAGACGGCAGTGTACAGAATACTCCTGCTTCAGAAAGCAGTACGCAGAATACATGTCCAGACAGCGGTACACAGGATGCTGCTGCTTTAAACAGCAAAACACAGACTGCTGCTTTGAATAGCGGTACACAGGATGCTGCTCTAAACAATGAGGCTCAGGCTGCTCAGACAGGTAATCCGGCAGATGCAAAGGCTCAGAACGCATCCGGTGCTGCAGACAGCGCTGCCCAAAAGATAAACGGCACTGCCAGCCCGCAGACAGACCGCACAGCGGGAGCAGAAATCGGCAAGGCCGTAGACCAGGCTGTTGCGAAGGCTTTTGAAGACGGGAAAATTGCCGGACTCCAGGAAGCAATTCTTGCCATTATGGAGAAAAACGGCCCGGTTACCGACCAGATGCGCCGGGATGTGGAAGCAAATGTATATCATGATTCTTTGATTAACTGGGTGAAAAGTTTCCGTTAACCGCACTTACGCCCTGCTTTACCGGTCAGTCATTTCTGCATCCGGCGGGTAAAGCAAGGCCACAAAAATTATAATGAAGAAAGAGGGGGACAGGCAGATGATTTACAAACAATTTCAGGATTTGAAACTGTCCGCTTTAGGACTTGGCGCCATGCGTCTGCCAGGGAGCGGAAAAGATAACGAAGAAATCAATGAAGAAAAAACAGCCGAAATGGTTTCATATGCCATGGCCCACGGTATCAATTACTACGATACCGCCTGGGGCTATCACAACGGCAATTCCGAAACCGTGCTCGGACGTGTTCTCAGTAAATATCCGCGGGACAGCTTTTACCTGGCTGACAAGTTTCCGGGATATGATTTGTCTAACATGGATAAAGTGGAGACTATATTCGAAAAGCAGCTCGAAAAATGCGGCGTGGATTATTTTGATTTTTACCTGTTCCACAATGTATGCGAGATGAACATTGATGCCTACCTGAATCCGAAATACGGCATCTTTGACTATTTAAAAAAGCAGAAAGAAAACGGCCGCATCCGGCATCTTGGTTTTTCCGCTCATGGAAACTACGACATTATGAAACGTTTTCTGGACGCTTACGGCAGCCATATGGAATTCGGACAGATACAGCTTAACTGGATTGACTGGACATTCCAGAGCGCAAAAGAAAAGGTACAGCTTTTAAATGAATACCAGATTCCGGTCTGGGTTATGGAGCCTCTGCGCGGCGGACGGCTGGCCTCGCTTTCTAATGAAGCCGAAACAGCATTAAAAACCATGCGTCCTGACGAGGAAATTCCGGCATGGGCCTTCCGTTTCCTCCAGGGCATTGACGGCGTAACAATGATTCTGTCCGGCATGTCAGCTCTGGAACAGGTACAGAAAAATATCCAGACCTTCGAAACAGAAAAGAAGCTGAACCAGAAGGAACTGGATACGCTTCTTGGCATTGCGGATGATATGATTAAAAATATCCTTCCTTGCACCGCATGCCGCTACTGTACAGCGCACTGCCCGAAAGGTCTGGATATCCCTTCGCTGCTGAAGCTGTACAACGAACACTGCTTTACGGGAGGCGGATTTATCGCACCAATGGCATTAATGGCTGTGCCGCAGGAGAAGCACCCTTCTGCATGCATCGGATGCAGAAGCTGTGAGGCAGTCTGTCCGCAGCAGATTAAAATCTCTGAGGCAATGGCAGATTTTAGTACGAAGCTGAAAGAATCCTCTTTCTAAAAATATCTGTAAACTGAAAAACCCTGGCATGATACTTTCTTGTCATGCCGGGGTCATTTTTAGTCTTTGCTTTTTCTATGTGACAGTTTAGGGGATAGTGGCTGCCCGGATGGAGCACTAATGTCTTGTATATACTCGCTTCTATTTAATCTATATCTTATATCAAACAAAAACTTATAAACTGCTCTAAATATAAAAAATGCAGCACAGCGTCTGCATTTTTTCCTTAAAAACTTTCGAAATCCAGCCGGGTGACGGGAAGATGCACTGGCTTCCTGCGACATCGGAGGAATGTTTAGAATCCCTTAGTATTCTGCCCAACAACCAGGCGGCGAAGCCGTAGCGGCACCGGTAGCTGCTGGCATTCAGCCAGGGCGAATAGGTGCCGCGTCCCGTCCGCAGCCACAGTGCAGAAGCAGAATACTTAGGGATTCTTAACATTCCGGAGCCAGAGCAGGAAGCCAGTGCATCTTCCCGTCACCCGGCGTCCGAGCAGCCACTATATCCCCCTTATCTTCACTCCCTTAAATTTTATCCAACTTCCCAAATCTCTTCCATTTCAGCTTCAATTTATCTCTGCCCTGTTTCTTTAATATTCCCTTTCCCTCTGCCCGCAATTCCGTCTCAGTTACTTTCTATCTCGCGAATCAGATTCACCATCTCAATTGCACCAACTCCGCAGTCATACCCCTTATTTCCTGCCTTTGTACCTGCCCTTTCAATCGCCTGCTCAATATTTTCTGTTGTAAGAATCCCAAACATAACCGGAACCCCGGTTTCTAAAGATACCGCAGCAATCCCTTTTGACACTTCATTGCACACATAATCGTAATGGCTGGTAGCCCCGCGGATAACTGCGCCAAGGCAGATAACCGCATCGTACTTCCCGCTCTTTGCCATTTTAGACGCAATCAGCGGAATTTCAAATGCCCCCGGCACCCAGGCAACATCAATGTCCTCATCGCGCACATCATGCCGCACCAGAGCGTCCTGTGCGCCGCTTAACAGCTTTGATGTAATAAATTCATTAAAACGGGCTGCCACAATACCGATTTTAATCTCTTTTGATACAAGTTTTCCTTCCAGTGTTTTCATAATTCCTTCCTCGCCTTTCCTTCTTAAAATTCAGTCAGTCTTTCTCACCATTTTCCATACGCGGACACTTTCTGAACGGTTAAAATGTCAGAATATGCCCCATGCGTTCCTTTTTGGTCTTTAAATAAAACAGGTCATGTGCCGTCGCATCCATCTGAATCGGTACGCGCTGCGTAATCTCCATCCCGAATTCCGACAGCTGGTATACTTTATCCGGATTATTGGTCAGAAGACGCATGCTTTTGATTCCCAAATCCCGCAAAATCTGTGCCCCGATATAATATTCCCGCTGGTCGGCAGCAAATCCAAGCGCCAGGTTTGCTTCTAATGTATCCATGCCCTGTTCCTGGAGCTCGTAAGCGCGCAGTTTATTGATAAGGCCAATCCCGCGGCCTTCCTGGCGCATATAAAGCAGCACGCCGCGGCCTTCTTTTTCAATCTGTGTCATCGCAGCCGCAAACTGCTGTCCGCAGTCACAGCGCAGGGAGCCGAATGTATCTCCGGTCAGGCATTCGGAATGTACACGGCACAGCACATCTTTTCCATCTCCGATTTCGCCTTTTACAAGCGCCACATGATGTTCCCCGTTCAGCTTATTAATGTATCCGTAAGCCATAAAGTCTCCGTACTTAGTAGGCATTTTCGTAACCGTTACGCGCTCCGCCAGCTTGTCATGACATCTGCGGTAGTCCTGAAGCGCCTGAATGGTAATAAATTTGATATTCCATTTTTTTGCCAGCTCCGCCAGCTCCGGCGTACGCATCATCGTTCCGTCTTCCCGCATAATCTCGCAGCAAAGGCCGCACTCTTTTAAACCTGCCAGACGGCACAAATCCACGGTAGCTTCCGTATGCCCGCTGCGCTCTAAAACGCCGTTTTTCTTTGCCAGCAGCGGAAACATATGCCCGGGTCTTCGAAAATCCTCCGGCTTTGCATCATCCGCCACGCAGCCGAGCGCAGTCACGGAACGTTCGGCTGCCGAGATTCCGGTCGATGTGGATACATGGTCAATCGATACGGTAAACGCTGTCTCATGATTGTCTGTATTCTGCTGTACCATCTGCGGAAATTTCAGCTTCTGAATATATTCCTCAGACATCGGCATGCAGATTAATCCTTTGCCGTGGACTGCCATAAAATTAATATTTTCCGTTGTCGCAAATTCTGCCGCACAGATAAAATCTCCCTCGTTTTCCCGCTCCGGGTCATCTGTCGCCAGAATAAGCTTTCCGTTTCTTAAATCCTCCAGCGCTTCTTCTACTGTGTCAAACTGAATCATAAAACTGACCTCCTAAATCTGTAAAATCTGTTAATATTCTTTAAATTTCATTTATCAAGTTTGCAGCTTTTCGAATTCTAATAAATTCCTTTTTCATTTAAAATCTTTCAACGTTCCATTAAAGCCTGTCAAGGTTAACAGAATCTGTCAAATTTCATTAAAATCCATATCTGCTTAAAAACTCTTCTGTTATCCGGCTCTCCGGTGCAGCCAGAGAGGCTGGCTGCATCAGTTTTTCCACATATTTGCCGATAATATCCGTTTCCAGATTCACGATATCTCCAGAGCCCTTCTCTTTCAGTATCGTCTGCTCTGCCGTATGCGGAATCACAGAAACTGAAAAAGAATTCTCCGATACAGCAGCGACCGTCAGACTGATGCCGTCTACCGTAACAGAGCCTTTTTCGACCACGTAGCGCAGAATCTGCGGCCCGGCTTTGATTGTATACCAGACTGCGGTATCATCGCGTTTTGTACTGAGAATGGTTCCGACACCATCCACATGCCCCGCAACAATATGTCCGCCAAAACGCCCGTCTGCCTGCATTGCCCGTTCCAGATTCACGCGGCTGCCGTTTTTCAGATTTGCCAGGGAAGAACGGTTTAAAGTCTCGTGCATCACATCTGCCAGAAACTTTCCGCCCGGCAGTGCTGTTACCGTCAGACAGATGCCGTTGACCGCTATGCTGTCGCCGATTTTAGTATTCTCCAGAACCTTCGCAGCCCTTATCGCAAGCACTGCCGAATGCTGCCCGTGCTGCACGCGCTCCACGGTTCCGATTTCTTCCACAATCCCTGTAAACATCAGCTGTTACCCCCGTTTTCTTTCTGTGCCGTTATGCCTTCTTCAGACAGCCTTTCTTTCAAAATACTCTCTGCTGCTAAATCTTCTGTCGCAGAACCTTTGGCAGATATTTCTTTTGCCAGGCATCCTTCGGCGCAGTCAGCTTCTGCCGCAGTTGTTTTAGCACACATCTCTCCGGCTTCAGTTCCGGTCACAGTTCCTTCGATTAGAAAATCTTCACCCAGCTTTATAATCGTGCTGTCTTTTAAGATAAACGCATCTGCCGGAGAAGTTACGCCCGTCCCTTCTACCGGGGTTTTGGCTGTGCTTCCTCCAAACAGCTTCGGTGCCGCATAAGCCTGTACTTTCTGCACAATTCCGCTTTCTAACGCCGCCCAGTTCAGAGTACCGCCGCCTTCTAATAAAATACTGTCCACCTGTTCTGCTCCGAGCATTGTCATAAGCTGCTGCAAATCCACATGGCCATTTTTTTTATCCGTATGCAGGACACGGCATCCGGCCTGTTCGAGTGCCTCCTTTTTTTCACTGTCCGGCGAACACGACGCAATAACTGTCGTAACTTCATCTGCCGTAGTCACAATCTGCGAAGTCAGCGGAATGCGCAGATTCGTATCGCATATAATACGTACCGGATTTTTACAGCCCGGAATCCGGCATGTCAGCAGCGGATTATCCGCCAGCACCGTACCGATTCCAGCCATAATCGCTGTATAGCGGTGCCGCTGCTGCTGCACATGGTTTCTGGCGGCTTCCCCGGTAATCCACTTTGAAAGTCCGGTATATGCGGCAATTTTTCCATCCAGCGTCATTGCATATTTCATAACGACGAACGGCTTTTTATTTTGAATATAGTAGAAAAATACTTCATTTAAACGGTCACATTCTTCCTGCAGTACATGTTCTGTAACCTGTACCCCGTGTCCCCGCAGTATCTGCACTCCTTTTCCGCTGACAAGAGGATTCGGGTCCGCCGAACCGATTACGACGCGGCTGATACCGGCCTCTAAAACGGCATCCACACAGGGCGGCTGCTTCCCGTAATGACAGCAGGGCTCGAGGGTTACATACATCACAGCGCCCTTTGGCGATTCCATACAGGAAGCCAGCGCATTGCGCTCCGCATGGGGCTGTCCGTATTTCTCATGCCATCCGGTCCCAATCACCCGGCCGTCTTTTACGATAACCGCTCCAACCATGGGATTTGGCGATGTCCATCCGCTTCCTTTTTTTGCATATTCCAGCGCCATGCGCATATAGTCCCTGTCATCCATACAAACACCTCCCAAAATTCAGACAGCCCTGAACAGGAATATTCAGGGCCGGAAAATACAAATGCCGGAAACAATTAAAAAACTCTGGAATGTCACACAGTCCAGAGCTATCGCTTTCCAGATAAGAAACCATGCAGGTTTGTTTCTGCATGATGCTTATTGTCCACAATCTTCTTTCATCCAGACTATACGGTCGGCTTCGGAATTGCACCGAATCATGCCTTGCGGCTCGTGGGCTTTACCACCGGTAGGGAATCACACCCTGCCCTGAAGATTTTATTCAGTTCTGGTATTGATTATAAACCATTAGAAACAGTTATGCAAGGGGATTTTTACTGAATTTTCTGGATTTACGTTTTATAACCCGTTATAATCCTACATATAGTTTTGGACAATTGGTGTATAAATTGGTGTATTTTGGTGTAACTGTTCCAGCTTATCCATTTCCCTTTTTATCCGCCCCACATCAACATGATTGTAAACACGCATAGTTGTTCTGATATCAGTATGACCCATGATATATTGTAAAACCTTTATATCGCACCCAGATTCTGCCAATCTGCAGCAGCATGTATGTCTGAGGATATGCGGGCTTAAATCTGGAAGCTGAATCTCCCTTTCCTGATTCATTGATACAATCGTGCGCATCATTCTGCGAATACTGTTGTGACTCATGCATCTGCCTGTCAAATGAGAAATAAAGACAAAATTTTTGTATCCATCCACTTCAAAATCCAAATCCCTATCAATCTTAAACCATTCTTTACGCTGTTCCAAAAACATTTGATACATATCATTTGTCATTGGTATAATCCTTTTTCCAGCATTTGTCTTCGTCTCATTTGCATAGTATTGAACCTTTCCATTAAACATCCTATACTGCACCTGATGATTAATATTTATTTCCTTCTTATACATATCAACATCATCCCAGGTTAATCCAACAAGTTCACTAATTCTAAGACCTGCATAAAGCATAATAGCATACATTGGATAATACCGTGACATCCTTGGTCTTGCTTTTATTCTATCCAAAAATTCTTTTTCTTCTTCAAATGTAAGTGCATACTTTTTCTCCATATCTTCTGAATACTCTTTCATACACCCATTTGCTGGATTCTTAACAATAATATTATCGTCACATGCCAATTGAAGTGCTGGAAAAATGATTTTATGTAAAATCTTTAATGTGCCTGCGCTATATCCTTTTTCTTCAAGATCGTGATAAAATAACAATATATCTGATTTCCTTATATCAATAACCTTCATTTTCCCAATTCTACTGTCTTTTACAGAATGTCTATAATAATAATTGTAATTTTCTTTTGTAGAATTGGCCAGATTTCTTTTTGTCATTAAATAAATCTCTATTTGTTCATTTAATGTTATTAACGTTCTTGATACTCCGAGTGATATTTCTTTGATTATTTCATCTTCTTTCTTGCGCAGCTCATCTAAAGAATTTGCATATATACACTCTCTTCTCCCTTCGCTGTTTGTCCATCTATACATGTATGTACGATTCTCTCTTTGCTGCTCTCCTTTCCGTAATATACGTCCTTTATGATCTTTCCGTTTTATTGCCATATAATTTGCTCCTTTCAAACTAAAAGAGCCTTAATATGATAAATATTATTTTATCACAAAAGCTCTTTCAGGTCTATTTATGTATAAAATAATTATGACTCAAATCGAAAACTGCCTTTCTACATAAGCATCAAATAATTTCCTTTTAATTAGCCTTTTCGTTCCAACCCACAGTACAAACGGACATTTATCATCATTTGATAATTCTTTTATTTTATTTATTCCGATACCGGAATATGCGGCAGTTTCTTCAACTGTCAAATTCGACTTTTCCCAGATTGGCACTTCTAATTTCTTACCATTGCTCAATAAAAATCATCCTCCATTCATACATATTCAATTTTACAATCTATTTTCTAAATTCATCTTCTAATTCCAAAGACACTGACACTCCATACAGCACCTTTTACCAATATTCCATTATTCTCCTTACCCCAATACATCACAAGTCAGGTCATTTTTCTGACTAATTTCTTAATTTTCTATATTCTTTTCTATACAGAGCTTCTATTCCGTCAAAAGCCTTTAGTTTTTCAGTATATTGTTTCTTTATCATTTCAACAGATTCAATTAATTCCTTATACTTCTCCCGATATTTTTCAATATCTTCCATAGAACTTCTCAATCTTCTGTTTTCATCTTCCAGTTTCCCGTTAATCTTTTTCAATCTCTCTACTTCACTGTATAATAACTGCTTCTCTGTCCTGTTTTTATTAAACATTCTCTGTCTCCTCCATCTATATAAACCGGACAGTACCAGACTGCCCGGGTATTAATTTCTATGTGAAAGCACTTTCACTTTCATTTATATCTTCTTACATATTACATCTTTTTAATATTTCACTTTTCATCTGAATGAATATCCAAGATGCCAGCGTCGGATAATATCCCGGACATAGCAATGCATATTATTACAGAAATATCAGCCGTATAATCCAGCAGCATTCTGTCCAGCAAAAACCGGTCATCTTCTTCAAGCGGAAACATTTGCCCTATATTAACCAGCCCCGCAGCAACAGTTTCTTTATTCGAAAGGATGCTTTCCCTTACATTTCTGCTTATCAGTTCTATCAGTTCATTTTCTGTCATATAAAACCGCCTTTCTGATCCATTCTGTTTTTACCAGTGTCTGCTTTTATCAATTAAAAGACAGACACTGTATTTTAAATATTATTATCTCCTAAAACCTGACTGTTCTTTTTGCCATAGGATTTCCGAATCCCATATGAGAATCTACTACACAGCATATCATTTTCTCAAATTTCGGGTCTGTTTTTGCTTCATTCATAAAATCAGCATAACTATACACATTTGGAAGATTGAAACTTACATCTCCAAAACATACATTCTGTGTCCGGCTATCATTCTTCTCAATCTCCGGCATCCTTACCATTTTATCCAGTACAGGAGTCAGTTTTCTGAGTGACTCCAGATCAGGCCCTTTATTTACATATTCCTGTATCATCCGTGTCTGCTTTTCAGTGAACACGCTCTCGCCCGGCTTTGCCGATACAATGACAGAATCCCTGTTCTTTCTTACAGCATTATCTAAATCCTGAACGATTCCGCCGTCTGAGAATCCCTGTAACTGAAGCACATCAAGAATGCGTTTCTTGTATTTCTTATGATTATCATTCTCTGCCGCAAGGTCGGACGGTGAATAATTTAACCCAAGATATTTTGAAAGCGTGGACATCTCGCCGACGGTCAGCGCGCTCCCGTATTTCCCGTAAATATACTTATTTAAGCTGGATGCTTTCTTCGGATCGTAATCCGTGTTTGACCCGTGTTTCAGAAGGTTTTCGACCAGTGCCTTCTTTGCAGCATTTCCAATAAGTGTGCCTGACAGTGCGGAATTAAATTTATTCCCGATTTCAGATGAAAGGCTTCCTGATGAACCGATTACTTTGTTTCCGTTCGTAAGCCCTTCATTATCTGTAAAATCAGAACTGCCCGCATTTACAGTTACATCTGTATTATTTGTAACATTCCCGGAAGTGCCTTCATCTGGCTTATCCGTATCAGATGTGTCATATTTTCCCTGAAGACCAATGGACTGTACGGCATCTCCCAGCTTCTGGAAACCGGATGAAAGAGAAGTGTATGCATTATGAATTTCTGCTACGATATCACCCAGAGACTGTGTAACAGTTCCTCCGACACCAAGATATGTATCTAAATGCCCCATGCCTTCAATGGATGCTGTGATCTTCTCCATTTCAGCAGTTATCTCATAGCCGTGTTCCTCTGCCGTGATTTTGATTGCATCCTGCACATCGGAAGCTGTCTGTGCAAATAAGTCAAGACCTTCTTTTAAAAGCCTGTCATGGTCTTTCATGACATCATTTACAAGTTTCTCATATTCGCTGTAGAGATTATCCAGCATGTCTTTCTGGTCTGAGATATAGCGTTGGTATTCATCGGATTCAAGTGAGGATTCTGCTTCTTTCAGCTGTGACTGTAATTTCTGGATACGTGACTCTGTTTCTTTCGATGTATCACCTTTTAATGCTGCAATCTGTTTTCTGAGTGAATTGATATTGTCTGTCTGCTTCTGGATATTTTTGGAATACTCATATAAATCTTTCTCGGCATAGAGTGCTTTCTGCTTCTGAGTAATCAGTTCTTTCAGATAATCAAGCTCAGCCTGGTATTTCTTAATCACCATGTCTGCGATTTTTGATTCATAATCATAAACATGTTTTATCTCATCACGGTAAGAAGAATAGAAATCCTTAATGGCCTTCTTTAATTCAGATACAGAAGCATATTCTCTCTGTATGCCGTTTGCGTCAATAAAGGATAATGTCCCGCTGTCCAGAGCATCCTGCATGGACTCTATTTCTTTATGGAATGATTCAGCTGCATCCTTACAGATATTCATTTGTGACACGTATAAGGATAATACTGCAAGCCCGTCTTTCGTAAGCGCGCCTGTATCTTCGTCGCTCAGATCATCACCCAGCAGAGTAATTAATAAATCCGCTTCATCAGTAACATCATGAAATGCGTCCACAATGTCATTCTGAATGGTATCCGCAATTTCATTAATTGCGTCTTTATATTCCTTTACTTTCGAAAGTGAATCAGCCTGTGCATTCTGGACACTCTGAATCGAATCCTGACAATCATACCATGCAGGTGAGAACATTTTCACGTTCTTTAACTGTTCCGCAAGGCTGGATTCTTCCTCTTTCAGTTTTTCAAGAGTCTGGCTCTCCATGGTAATCTTATGGTTATAATAAGATGCATCCACAAGCATTCCTGACGCTTCAACTTTCTTTATCTCATTGTCAAGATCGGAAATGTCATTGCTGATTAACGATATTTTATTTTCAAATTCTGTCTGCACATTATCAAACATTGTTTTGTATGCTTCTGCAATTTTGGACTGCAATTCAGCTTCCAGGCGTGCATATTCCACATCATCCTCATGCAGTTTTGCAATTTCAAGAAGATGTTTGTACTGTGTATTCAGATATTTGATGTTTTCTTTTTCATACTTATTCTGTTCAGACGCAGTGGTAGATATTTCGCTAAGCGCGTCATTCTTATCCATTTTATCCTGTGCGCGGTCTGCAACATTCTGATGTTTCTGAATCTGATTCTCACGTTTTGCCTTTATCAGCTCTTCATTAGAAATCTTTTTGTTTAATGCAGCCTTATCCAGCCAGTCAAGGGAGTCATTGTAACTTAATAACTTCTGGTATGCATCTGGGTCAAGTTTTGCAACTTTGTCCAGCAGATTTTCAGGGATCTCTTCTTTGGATTCCATTAGTTTCAGAATTTTATCTTTGTCAGAACTGCTTAATTTTTCAACCTTGTTTACAGCCTTTTTTGCATCTGTTCGGTTGCTGTTGAACAGTTTTGCCGTGTCCGTGTATTCCTGTTCTGATTCTGCATTGCGTTCAGAAGCGAATCTTGTTTTAACATTCAGAATGTCGTTCTTTTTCTTGACATCTACTTGTGCATTTTCATACCGTACGTCCTGTAATGATTCTTTGTCAGAAATCTTATCCCGTCTGGCAGAGTAGTAGTCACTGATATTCTGAAACTGCTGTTCAATGATATCCGCTGTTTCTTTTTCAAGTTCAGCACGTAATTTTGCAGCTTTTACACTGTCATTCTCCAACTCAGCAATCTTAATCAGGTGTTTGTACTCTGTCTGTAAAAGGTCAAGATTCTGACTCAGGTATTTATTCTTTTTCTTTGGTGTATCCGCATTTTCAGCAAGGGCTTCGTTTCTCTCCATTTTTGCAGATGCCTTATCCGCAATATTCTGATGCTTTTCTGTCTTGTTCTGCTGTCGTGCCGCTGTTTCTGCCTGCTGCTGTTTCTGGAGGTCAAACCTTGCGTTATCCAGCTCATTTTTAAGACCTTCGTTTTCAAAGACAGCATTATTATAGTTCAGACATGCTTTTTCAAGATCACTTCCTGAAACAAGTTCTGACATAATATCAGAGGGAATCATTTCCCGCTTTTTAATACATGCCTTTATCCTGTTAACAGATATTTTTGAAAGACCTGTCCCTTTTGCGCTGGCTGCTTTTGATACCTTATTCCCTTTGTTCGTTACATTATCAAGAGATTTCCCATAATTCTTTGATGTCGTATTATAAGCAGTCTTAAACTGTCTGGTCTTAGACTTTTCAGCAGAAAGCATCTGGTCGGAAATTGTATTGAACTTCTTAATCGAACTGCCCGCTGTACGCATTGTCTTTGCATACTGACTGTGTTCATATACAGCATCATTATACTGTTTACACTGTTCATAGAAAGCACCGTCTGTAATCTTATCCAGAATCTTAGCGGGGATTGTCTGCCCTTTTTTCATCTGGGATTTGATTGTATCAATATCCGTATCATTCAGTCCGGCGGATTTCATCTGTGCTTTTGTGCGTAATCCCTTCAGTCCCTTTTTAACACCTGTTTTAGAACTTTTAAGAGTCTTCTTTGTGGAAGCATACTTTTTAGGATCGACAATAACAGCACTGATGTTTTCACGCTTGGAATTTAAAATATCCAGCCTTGTGTCTAACGTTTCAACATTCTTATCCCGTTTTTCGATCGGGATCTGTGCCATGGTCTTGTACAGTTCTTTCAGATCATTGTTCAGCTCGTCAATCTTGTCACGGCACGACTTCATCTTGTCATACCATTCCTGATATGATTTGACTGCATTCTTTAATTTTTCATTGGTAATTGTCTCAATGTCAAAGGAACCTTCGCGGACAAGTTTCTGATAATGAGCCAGCGTCTTGCTGTCAATGCCTGGGACAACTTTTGTATATGTTTTTGTCGTAGTTGAAGATGCGTCGTTGGATACAGCAAAAGTGACTGGCGCAGATGATGCTCCGGCATAACGTTTTGCCCCGATATAATCACTTCGTCTGGAAAGAGAAGTAATCTGAACTTTTTTGCCTGTTGTTGGTGAATCTATAAACTGCCCGTTTCCAGCATAAATACCTACATGTCGTGGATTCCCTGGCGAACCGAGCGAACCCTGGAAAAATACCAGATCTCCAGGATGTAAATCTGCTTTACTGACAGATACGCTGTTTGAATCGCCATACTGTCCAGTGGTATTTCTTGGAATATCCATACCGAGTTTCTTATAAACCTGCTGTACAAATCCAGAACAGTCAGCACCTTTGGTAAGGCTTTGCCCGCCCCATACATAGTCAAGCACGCCTACATACTTCATTGCTTCAGCAACAACATCAGAAGCCGCTGAACTGGAAATATTTGTAACAGCATTAGAAACAGCATCACTTACAGCACCGGATACGTCCTCTGTGACAGTTTCAATCGTCTCTTTTGCAGCGTCAGCAGAGAATGTTTCAGCAAATTTCGCATACTGCTTCATTGCTTTATATTCAGCTTCCAGTGCCTTTGTGGTAGCTTCAATTGCTTTCTGTGTCTGTTTTTTCTTTGCACCGAAAGATAGAAGGTCACTGATTTTATCCTTTGCTTTGGATGCCGTGTCAATCAGATTATTGAGTTTTGTTTCTATGAAGTCAAACTGTTCAGCAGTTTCTTCCTTCTTTTTATCTTCCTTTTCTTTCTCTTTTGCAAGACGTTCACGGGTATCTTTTGTTGTAGTGCCGCCTGTATAATCAACTTTAAATTCAGGAATGCCTAACTGTTCATCCAGATTCTTTCTTATTTCGTCCTTAATATCTTCTATGGATTTTTTGGCATTCAGCCCGCTGTTTTCAGCAAAAGTCTGGAATAGCTTCGTTTCTTTAAAACTTTCCGGGAGTTTATCAGCCAGGGCAGAAAAAGCCTTATTAAAAGTCATGCTGAATGCGCTGCCCATTGGATTTGTATAATCAAAAGTGCTGAGGTCAGCCATTGCATTTTTCAGGTTTTTAATCTGCTCTGTAGTAGCACCCGCATATTCAGCGAGTTTCAGAAGATTGTCACAGTCAGCCTGTGTATCCAGCTTCTTTTCATTTAACTCCCATTTTTCAAGCGCAAGTTTAGCAAGATATTTTAATACCTCTTCGGATGTCTTTCCTTCTGCAATGAGCGCGTTAATTTCCTCATAAGTTGCTTTTCTGAGGTCATCACACCCTTGTGCTGCTGCATATTTCTGTGCCTCAAGCATCTTCTCATTTTCGATTAATGCCTGTTCAACAATCGCAGCTGCATTGGATACACCCATCTGTTTTAACATTGCGATTGTTCCAGCTTTTGTAGTTTCGGTTACTTCGTTTAGTACACCGGAACCTTTGATATACGCCGCTGTTAGCTTATTAAACGCATCCTGGCACGCATTTATATCATTAGGAGAAGAAGATACAGTATTTATAAAGTTCTCATATTCTTCTGTATATGCGCTGAATGCTTCTTTGAATCCATCATTATTCAGAATAGAAGACCAGTCAAAATCTTCTTTATCTAAGATATCTGCATAGATTTTGTCTAATTGGTCAAGACCATCTGATAGTTTTTGTACATCTGCTAAAGCATTGCCAGATAAATCAAAATTGATATTACCGTTTAAATCAATATCACATATATCCTGTAAAAGTTTCTTATACTCATTTAAATCAGCAATAGTTGCATCATCCAGATTCCCAGCAGAAATGATATTGTCAATAATTGCAACTGCTTTCCTTGTTTCAGACTGCATCAGGGCAGCAACTTTGGATATACGTTCTTCTGCGGTATCTCCAATAATATTAAATTCGTCTGCAAGTGATAATAAGTCTTCCGGTGTATAGGAACCGTCTCTGAATTTTTCAAGGTATGACTGGAGAGAGGATAATTTTTCTTTATAATCCTCTATATCATCTGCCCATGTACCGTCTTCTGTACCGTTAGACTGGGAGAGGGCTTCATTAAGTGATGTAATGATTGGTATTTCAGCATCGGCACCATTTTCAGCTGCTTCCTTCTCAGCTTCTGCCAGTGCATATATTTCGTCGCACAATGCCGTGGCGGCTGTCTGCCCGTCTTCCAGAACCATGCGGCTGTCTTCTAAAGCATTATTCAATTTCATGCAGGACTGGATGGTACTTTCATCAAGTGTCCCGGCTTTTGCCATTTCAACCAGTTCTTCTTTTGTCTTTTCAATGCCTTCTGCGTCAAAAACACTGTCAATCTGCATGGAGTTCCATGCATTAGAATCCATGTACGAATATATAGTCCTTATATTATCTTCTATTTTTTCGTATGTCTCTACGATATCCTTATTGCTGCTGGAAAGAGTCTCCCCTTTTTCCTGTTTCTGCAACGCTGTCTTATACTGGTCTTCCATGGATTTCCTCTGTTCTTCCAGTGTGCTGACAGATTCTTCCAGGCTGCTTTTTACAGCATCCGCATAATCAATGTAACGCTGCTGTTCTTCCTTTAATGAGTTTATTTCAGAACCGGACATTCCTTCCGTATTTTTCAGTTTTCCCCTGACTTCTTCCAGTTTTTCCTGTAAAAGGAGCAGTTCTGCCACTCTGCCTGATATGTCATTATCATCAGACGCTATTTCAATATATCTTCCGGCTTTTGCATCATTCAGACGGTTTTCTATTTCATTATCCGTTATATCAGACTTTCCAAACTGAGTCTTATAAGCATCGGCAGCTTTATTTGCAGATTCTTTCTGTTCACGTGCAAACTCACGCTCTTTAATGTCTGCCTGAATGCGGAGTTCTTCTGTAATTTCTTTTAAATTCTCTAACTCACCTTTTTCTGCGTATGTAAGTTTGTCTTTTGCAGAAAGTTCATCCAGTCTCTTCCCCTGTTCCTCTAATTCAGAATTTATGCTTTCCAGTTCCGATTTTGAAGATTCATATGCCGCATGTGCTTCAGACATTGCTTCATTTGCTCTATCTACACGGTGTATCCAGTCATCAACTGCTGACACGATCATCTGTATGCCTTTTGCAATGGCTGCAAACACAATCATATTAAGGGCAGTCGAAAATGCCTTTGCTGCAGTTGATGCTGCTTTGGATGCACCTGCTGCTGCCTTTAGTCCTGCCTGCATTTGCTGCTGCTCTGCTGTAAATGCCTGTGCTGATCCAGCTGCACCCTTTGTCTGAACTGCATAAGCCTGTGCCTCTGCACTTGCCCCATTCATAATTGCTGCGAATCTCTCCGTTGAGACGGCTCCTTTTGCGCATTCTGTCTCATAAGCCTGTAGTGCAGCAGTGTCTGTCTCCAGCTGTGCCGCCTGTCTTGCCATGGAAGCATTTAATTCTTCCTGTGCAATCCTTCGCGCCTGTAATGATGTAACAATCCTGACATTTTCCACACCATTATCATCCTCAGACTGTATGGATTTAAATATGCCAGTGTTCTTTATGCCAGCAAATAAACCAGCACCTAATCCAATAGTCCCTAATGAGCCGAGTTTATCTACAATGCCTGTTACACTTTGTAATATATTATTTAATACATTTACAGCACCTTTTAATCCATCTGTATTCACAAATGTATTAACCAGCTCTGTCCACGTATTGCTTAGTTTATTAAGCGTGCCAGTTAAGTTGTTAGCCGATTTCTCAGATTCAGCCATGGCACTTCCTGCACCTTCTGAATAATCAGCAAGCATCTTATCGAACATTTCCATATTCTGCAATAATGCCGCCAGCTTCGATGCCTGATACTTTCCGCCAATGTTCGTTAATATCTCGGCTCTTAGCGGATCATCTTCATCCAGCTTATTAAATGTTTCTGCCAGATCACGGATAATTTCTATTGGATTTCTTAATTTTTCAGCTCCATTTACAAATTCTGTCATGGAGGCATTTGCTTTAGCAAGGGTGCCTGTAATCTTGCTTGATGTTACATTCTGCAAGTTGATTAAAATAGATTTAAGGCTGTTGCCTACTTCCTCGCCGCCTGATTTTGTAACGGCCTCCATCGTTCCGATCATTCCCGTTAAATCTTCAACTGATACATTATAACTTGACGCAACCGTTCCAGCCTTGCTCATTCCGGCTGCCATATCAGCAAGTGCAACACTGTTGCGGTTTGCAACCATATTTTGTCCGTCGAGTACGGCATTCAGTTTTTCAGCTTCACCGTTGAACTTATATGCTGCATTGGTGGCAAGTATATACTGGTTTGCAACATCTGCCGACATATCGCCGGCAGCCTGTGCAAGCAGCGACTGTTCTGCCATTGCTGTTCCTTTATTCCCATAAAAACCGGAACGGGCCATTTCCTGAACGCCAGTCAGATAATCACTGGCAGTACGTCCGTATCTGCTTGCCGAGTCATATGCAGACATGCCAAGTTCTTTTAATTCATCGCCTGCCGTGCCGGATGTTTTGCTGATTTCAGTCAGAGTGTTGTCAAGTTCCTTCATTTCCGAAACAGCCTGTTTAACATCTGAGACACTTTTCATAATAACTGCAGCGGGGCTTGTCCATGCAGAAAATACCTTTGCACTTTCTTTCAGGCTCTGGAACCATGACTTCCCGACCTTCCCAGCCTGTCTTGCAGCTGCTGCGACACCATTGAAAGACTGTTCAATTTCACGCACTCTTTGAATTGTTAATTCTGCACCAGAAGCAGTTTCAGCAAGCATCTGTTTCAGCTGTGCACCCCATCTGCCATGTGCAGCACTGTTATTATCATAAAAAGCCTGAATTTTATTATGTAATGATGAAACCGCCGTATCCTTTGCAAGTTCAGCGTTCATCTTCCTTACTGAATTTGTGACGGTTTTTATCTGCTTGTCAAGTTCTTTATCTGCTTCAATGAGTCTTCTCTGGTTTTCTTCTGTTTTATTATTAGCATACGCATCAGAAGCGGCATTTAGTTTATCTAATGACTGTTTTAATGCATCCGTGCTGATCCTGGCATTGCCGTTTTCATCTGTCCACTGCATAGTGCGTGAGATTAACGTTTCTGCTTTTGACTCATACCCGCCTGTATCAAGCTGCATCCGGATTTTGTTTGCCTGTGCAAGTTCTGTAAATGACGTTTTAAGTGCATTTGCCTGTGACCGCAGTGTACTCAAATCTGTCACATTGTTTACAGAAGACAGTCTGCCAGTCAAAGAATTAAGGCTGACTTCTGCACCATTTATTTCTGTTTTGAAAGCATCAAATCCGGCATTGTCTGATGCAAAATTACTGAGGCTGTTTTTCAGCGTTTTAATATCAGCATCCAGTTTATCTGTGTTTATTCTGCTGTTATTAAATTCCCGCTGTAAAGAATCCGAAATTCCTCTGCCAATATCCCTGCCTGTCCTGTCAATCTGATTCTGGTCAATATTGATATTCGCCAGTGTAATAGGCTGATTAATTACCTGTTCTAACTGCTTTTTGATTAACTGAATTGATTTTGGATCGATCTCTGCCTGTATCTTTAATCTATTGATCCGGTTCTGAATCCGTTCAATGGATTTATTGATATTGCCTTTGGACGTTTCTTTATCTAAAATTGCCTGGAGCTGTATTAAAAACTCGTTCATCTATATTAATTCTTCACCTTTCCTGCCAATAACCATACCGCAGCTTTCAGTTTTTTAATTTCCTGTTTACATCAGCTGAAAACTATGGTATAGTTATTGACATATTTAATATTATGTTGTGTTTTTAGCCATTTTTAAGAAAAAACACAAAAAATGCTGTTTTTTGAGCTGAAAACGTTATTTTTCTTTTATTTTTGGGATTATTTTAGATTTTATTTGATTTTCTGAAATTTTCAGATTTTCTGATTTTACCTATAGTTGCTGTTTTTCTTTTTCATTAAGACAATCATTATGATCCGCTGCTTTTAAGATATGCTTCTAACTTTACAAATAAATGCGGATACAGATTTATCTTTTCATTCTTAAAATTACTGAGCACAGGTGCGCTGATCCCTGTCATTTTTGCAATATACTGCTGTGTTCCTTTTTCCAGTGTCTGTTTATACAGATCACGTAATTCCTTCTGCTTCTGTATTTCATCCTGTGTGAATTCATGCTTTTCTTTTTTTGCCATATACGGCTCTCCTTCCTAACTTTAGTTTTTATATAAAATATTTTTTTCATAAAAAATCGATACTGCATCCGGCAGGATTTGTGGAGGATACTGCCAGATGACCTGTGAACTGCTGGAATACACAGGATTTTTAATCATTAAAATGTTTCGATACTATTTACATGCACCTTAGTGGAATTTTGCACATGTATCCTCCGCCGATGATACGGAGGGAATGCCGGCATAAGCTGTGACACCTGTGCCAGCCTGTGATTTTGGTTTTTCTACCCCGTCAAACATCTTTTTTACACCAGCAGTTTTGTTAATCTGCCCTTTTCCACAATGGCAGACATCTGCTGGTGTCCGATAGTATGATATTCAATCTGTTTAAATGTTTTGAATATTTTATAATAAACATCAAATGAATGATGTTATTACCTAATAAAATTTTCTATTCAGGAATTCCCTGATCTTAAGGATTTTTTCATTATCATAGTCAACACGCTTATAAAGCCAGTCTGACAGATACTGCGGTGATATCCCCAGATATGAAGACAGTGCGCTTTTCCTTAGATGGTATTTTTCCAGGTATGCAACCGCTTCTTTTCTTAATTCTTCCTGCATTTAACACCTCCGTTCATATGGCATTATGAAGTTTCACTGCTTCCCTTTCCTGGTATGATTTATGCACATTCCACATGAACTGATTTAAAATCCCTTGATTTTTCAGTGTTTTCTGGCATTTATGCACAATTATTTTTGACGGAATCTGATACTTTTTCTCTTATTTTATCTTTCGCAATACTTTTCAGTTTCCTGTATGAGATATCTTCTGCCAGTATTTCATTGCCATCCATATTTATATCATTCATTTTCAATGATAAATGATTATATTTGTCTATGCCTGCATCCAGAATCCCAAGTTCCTGTAATATCCTGACCGCTTCATTAAAATTTCTTGCATCAATATCCGCCATTTTACATAATGCAGACTTTGTAATACGACTGTTTTTATTACATAAAACTGTAATCATATCTGAATCGCATTTACGGCATATATAGAGCAGTACCAGAAGAAGCCTCCTGCAGTCTGTACAATGTTCCTGTTTTGCTGGAACTGCTTTCTTTATCCAGCTTATATCTTCTTTATACAGAGTTACTTTTCTGTCTGCATTCTTATTATTTTCAAATTCCCATATCTGATAATTCTTTTCCCTGTACTTTTGTACATTTTCCAGACTCTTTCTCGCTTTTGCACCCCGTTTTCGTATTTTATCCATCCCTGTATCACTGTCATGTGAAAAACCGCACCTTGCACGTTCCACAAGTTCATCCCCGAAGCATCCCCACAGTATAGACTTGTCGCTATGTTTCTTCATAAATTTTTTATCTGAATAAAATATCACAAGAAGCATATCCAGCAGCTCCGATCCATCAGGCACTACAGCAAGAAATTCTGACTTTGCAAGTCCATATAAAGCATCATAATTTCTGTTATTTTCTTTTACCGCTTCGTCTGATTCATCTGTATCCCTGTACCTGTCATTGTTAATTTCATAAAGCCATTCCTGCATCTCTTCCAGCTTATCCCTGATTTTTTTATACCTGTGGCTTGTTATATCAGGAATATACGGAAGCAGGTTCTCCCAGTGGAATTCGTCTTCAGTATGGATGTCCACGTCAAAATTTCCAATACATTTTTCCATGTAATGGCATATACGGTTCATGGTGCAGTCTGTATCATCAAATAATTCTGTATCTATATCAGATTCTACAGCAGCACCGATTTTCTTTAATTCCTTTTCCCGGCTCCTTTTCTTCCTTCCTGAACGGAGATATTTCATAAAATATGGCTTGCGGTGTTTTTTAAGCAGCTTTATTATTTCTTTTGGTATGCCTGCTTCCTCACCGTGTTTTGCATAATCTATCGTAATGGAACCAACAACACTCATAATTTTTATGTAATCCTGAACTTTCCGGCCCTGATCCAGTGACCACAATACAGAAATCGGATTTATCACATTGCCTATGTTATTTTTATATCCTTTATAATCACAATCCAGTATGGTATCAGTATCACTCACTTTAATCTTTTTCTTCTTTTTTTCGGCATCATACGGATATTCAGTTTTCTCATGATAAACTGTATTGGAGAATCCACGTCTGGCTGCTTCACAAATAACCGGACTGTCCACTGTAAGGACATGATCCCCGTCATAATCTGCACTGTTCGCTTTCAATGCAATTGTGTTGCCAGATACCCCGACAATAATCCCTGTCTTCTGGTATGCAAACCATTTCTCCATAGCCCCGCTTGTAACAGCCTGTACAGGGGAATGTTCCATTGCAATATGCGGCGAACGGATAATATCAACCCATGATGTCCCCTCCAGATGATGATTCCAGTAATTTGAATAAATCTGATTATATTTCAAAAGCCCTGTGACTTCCAGCCCGAATATATGCTGCATCAGTGCAAACAGGTCTGGTGTAAGTGTCTGGTAATTTCCCCTTACCTCAATTTTGCCAGCATAAGTCCGCTCTTTTGCAGATTTCAAATCCTGCCTGATTTTCTTTTTTATAAAGTCATCATTGAACAGCGAATGATCATAATACACAGCATGGTAATAATCTGGAAATTCCTGCCACCGTATGTCACTGTCCTTATCATCTCTTCCGCATATACCCCTGAATTTCATAAAACCTTCCACACTGGAACAAGCATCTGTATAACTTTTTACTGTTGGAACGCATAATGTTCCAATTTCATTCTTATTCAGGGATAATGTCTGCAACGGCTGGTATGCCATCACAGTTTTATCTTTCAATTCTGAATAAGAAACATCAAATTCTGATATATTAAATGTCCGTTTATATCCATGCACTTTCTTATCAAATTCAGTACGCCAGTCCTGTACGGATTTATACAGGTCATAAAATTTGAACTGGCTCCTGGTAAGGATACAGTCAATCCTGTCATCAAAAAAATCCCACTCTTTTCCATTAATATCCACGATCTTTCTTACCCTGTATGTATTCGCAAATTCCTCTACAGGCATAACATAGAGCTTTCCTTTCAGGCATGGGATACAGCGGAACTGAAAAGATGCCGGAATATAATTCAGATTCAGTTCCCTGCTCCATTCTTCAGCTTTTTTAACTGTAACAATGCCTGCGCCATCGAATAAATTTGTTGGTATCCTTTTTACTTTATCATGAAGGACACTGAATTTACGATGTATATTCCCCTTTTCATCCCTTGTGTCAATTTCTCTGACAACATCAACTTTTGCTTTCATCCGTATTTCTTTATCATCAACAACAACGATGTTTGGCATAGATACCGGAATGCTGTCCGTGGCAGCAAGCCCTATATATGAGTTCCATTTTGACATAAATTTATATTCTGTGTCCCTGTCAAGACCGCACAGCAAAATATCCATTGCCCTGTCCCATATATTTTGTTCCACAAACATTGCCTTCTGTGTCCTGCTGTGGCTGGATGATACAATGATCCGTTTATATTTTCTGCCGTTATATGTAACAATACATTCAGTGTTTTTCATCTGATCTTTATACTTTGTATATGACCGCCCTACTTTTAATGACAGAAGATTTTCAACATAATCCCTGTTTATACTGCTCCTTTTTGTCTTTCTTTTTGAAATTTCGTCATCTTTTGAAAGAAATCGGATGATACGGATCAGCTCTGATTCAGCCGTAAGGATCATATGCTTTCTTTTATCATGGTTAATTTTACGGTTAACTGCCTTATCAAATTTCTTCTTATCCTTTTCATCCAATCTATCCCTGCTGATGGCATTTCCATCCTGGTCAATAATATCTGGAATAAATTCATAAATATTATCTTTATCAAGTTCAGCCATCTTTAGACGGTTAATATACACTAATGGTGCTTTCTCGGGCTTTCTATTTTCTTTCTGCTTATTTTCTTTATTCAATAATCATCCCTCCACTTTTTAATCCGTAACAGCGATTCAGGCAGTTACACATCTAGCTCACATTGTTCTCTCCAGTTTTATTACTCTCCACTATAAATTTTTCCCGTTTTAGTAAACGCTGATTTTCATGTAAATATACTCGATGGGAAATTTCCCCCATAAAAGTGCTGGTGTTAGGTAACATGAATGGGATATAGTAAAAAGCATAAAGAATTAAGTAAAAAAGCATAATAATATAAAAATGGATAAGACATTCGTAATTTCTGCTATAGCATAAATTACTCTGTATAAAACTTTTTAATTGCTGATGTATTACTTCTCCAGATTTTTTTCATCTTTATCATTTACCTTATATATAGAATCCATTGTTTAAGTAAACATATTTCATCTGATTTTGTAATAATTGATGATATTTATTACCATTCATACAAAATTTACGAGTAGTTTTTCTATACTGATAACGATAGAATATCCATAGCACAATCCCTTATCTAAATTCCTTCTCACATGCCATATAAGCGTTCAAATGCACTCACCCTAAATTCCTTGCCTTTCATTACAAAACTCCATATAAGTCAGAATAACGCCTTATACAGCCATATTTCCGGCTCCATTATTTGCCGATTGAAAGAGGCATTTCATGGCATGCCAGGGTCAGCACGAAATTCGGACAGACCTTCTGAATCATTCCCCATGTCTGTAATTTTTCACCCGCTCTTCATAATTAATAATTTCTGATTCTCCTTTCAGATTATGCAGTCTGATTCTAAATTCATTTAGCTCATTAATCATAAATATTTCTGATTCTGGAATGTCATCAGAGGCCATATCTGTTTCATAATGCTTCTATTGTTAGATTAGAAAAATTAATATCTGTGATCTTGTAAATTTTGTCTGCTATGGTTATATACTTTATTTTTGTATGGTTAATTGATTATGCCCTCCAGTTTTACAATTCCACTTTTAACTTCTAATTCCACCATTCAATAATTCCTTTCTTTACTCAAAATATTCTTGTTATGGGGTGTCAAAACGCCACCTCATTATGTACTTCACCAAAATCAATAGAATTCACCAGACGACAGTTCTTCCAATACAGATACTCTTTCTTCCAAATCATTTTTTGTGTTCATGTTTTTCTCCTTTACATTTCAATAATTTCTTTTTCTTCATTAATAGTTTCTAAAATTCTATCAGCCCATTTCTTCACTGATTTAATACACTTTTCATACTCAATTCTTGTAGCAACAGGTATTTCATTAAAACTTTCTGCCATATAATCATATTGAGCCATCTCTTTTACAAAGTTGAGCATTTTTAAAGTGATCTCGCTACAATGAGAAGTAAGTTGATAATTTGTGCTTGCTCCAATTGCTTCATTAAGCATTTTCTCTTTTTCAATTAAAGTCGATGACATTTTTTCGTTTTCTTTTGTTTTTCTATCAAGCTTTTCTTCCAAATCCTTAATTTTCGTTAATGTTTCTGGTTTATCTGCTTGAACTTCAACTGTTTTAGTTTTTATTTTTTGTTGAACTAATTCACTAATTCGTTTTTTGTACTTCTGAATCTCTTCGTCCATTTGTTTTTGAGTATATTTTTTATCAGTTGGTATGGATTCAATAAATTCTTTCTGTTCCATTTCTGAAAGATTTCTCATCAAGGCAAGAGCTGTATCTTTGGTAACAATACCTGTATCAATAAGATCTTCTAACTCAGGTATCATTTCTGTGAGTTTTTCATAGTTCTGCATATTCTGGTTTGTTACTTCTAATTTCTTTACATGTTCTTCTAATAATTTCTTTTCTTCTTTTATTCTCTGAAACGCTTTGTTGGTGGAAAGTTTACCTTCGTCCCATTCTGCAAAATCTTCTGGGGTTAGAGAATCTTTGTTGTCTACAATAAATTTTTCTTTTTCATATTGTTTACCTGAGCCAATGCCTAGTTTTGAAGCAACAACGTCTCTGGTTGTACCCTGTGGAAATGTTTCCATAGGGTCTACTTTACCAGCTTTCATTCTCTTTTCAGCCTTTAGACTCTCAATCCGTTCTAAGCGTCTTGCATAGTCTATTCTTTCTGCTTTTGAGAAGTCCTTGCGTGCTTCATTTTCGGAAATTTCAAGATTGAGCTGGTGTTCAGCATCCTTTACTGCCATAGGCCGTACTTCAATCTGCTGGTACCCAAGCAGTTTCATGGCACGTATTCTTCTCTCTCCCGTAATTAATTCATATGTATCGGGAGTTATAACGGGAGGATTAATCAGTCCGTTGTCTCTGATATCATCAGCTAGTTCCTGGATATTTCCAAAATCTTTTCTGATACGGTCTTTAATTTTGATTTTTTCAATTTCTACTAACATAAATATATCCTTTCCATAATTTAAAATATATTTCCAACAGAATTAAGAAGTCTTATATCCCATTATGTTTTTTGAATGCATGAATTATATTCCCCACTCTGCCTTTAATTTATTTACAAGCTGCATCGGTTCATTATCTCCATTTAAAACATCAGGATGAAACTTAACCGCGAGTGCCTTATAAAATTTATTCAGGTATTCTTTTTCTCTGTCAGTGTAAAGACCGATTTTCAACGTGCCTGTCCCATAACTGCCAGAATAATCATTGTAGTTACTTTGATAATTTTTCTGGTAACTACGGCTTTGTTCTTTATATTCTTTTTTTCTGTCAGACTCTCTCTTTATCTTTTCAAAATAATCTTCATTCCTCAGTCTGCCGAAAATATCAAAACATTTGTCATATTCATTCTCTTGTGTTTCATACTTTTCTGCAAACTTATATTTTTTTATCCGGTATTCCTTTAAAACAGCATCGTGCTTTTCTTTTGTCTTAAATTCTTCCGTCTGCTCAAATTCTGCATTGACTTTATCCTGTAAGGCATCCAGCTTCTTTGCAGTTTCTTCCCAGATCAATTCATAATCTGTCCCCATTTCTTCCGCTATATCTTCAATTTTGCTTTTCATAACACAGTCACACCAGTTAAAATCTATCAGATCATAATATTTAATCGTTGTTACATGGTACTGCTTTTTTGTCACCTGTCCTTTATCATTACGGTAGCTTTTGCCATGCAGCGTTACTTTATATGCCGTCTTTATCGGGCGTTCAAACCTATCCTCTGAAAACGTATATCCATAACTCGTATACGGAACTCCATTCATTGACCAGTTTGTTGTAGTAACACATAATTCTTTGCCACAGCCAATAGAATTTGAACTTTTCATTTGTAATTCTTGTATATAACAGTGCATTAAAAATCCTTTCCATTGCAGTAGTTACTTTCCATATACAAAAAGTAACTACAATCAATTACCCTTGTTTTCAAACTTTTCTTCATCATTTCCAACATAGCAGACCATTTCAACTTCCTCACACCACTCCAACAAATCCTCATATGATATTTCTACAAATTCATCTTTTTTAACAGGATAATTAACAGCATCAAAAAACGTGAATATTAAACAGTCTTTTATGTTTTCATCAATGACACATCTACTTATGCATTCGCTGTTTTTGAAAGCATCTTTCATACTCATATTTCTGCATTCAAAATTATTTGTACACCATATTCCATGCAGGAAATCAATTTTTTTCTTGTCCCATAATTCATCATAACCATATACACGATGTAATTTCTTCGTTTTAATCATTCTTTGTTTATCTCCTTTAGCATTTCAATTTATCTGCAACATTAACTGAATATCTGAAAAAAATTCTTGCATTTGCAGTCCATGTATGGTATTCTGTTGATAAAACTTAAGAGCAGTTGCCTACATACATGGAACTGCATTTTTTAGTTTGCACGCAAAAAACGCTTGGAACCGTTGATTTTACTGGCTTTTCTGAAAAAATGACGTGGAATTTTGGCAACCCTGTTTTGCAAGATAGGAATTGCTCTCTGCCCTTATTTTTCAATGGTTTTTGGATTTTGCACATGGAATTTTGGCAACTATGTATAGAATGTATTATATCCTACGGAGTGGATACATTGTGATACACACTACCCTGATAAAATTATTTTTATGCAATCAGTGTTATGTCTAATCCTGATACCATGTCATCCAATTCAATATTTGTTACCTCATCCCATTTATCTGTATCTACTGGATAATACATATTATATTTCTTGCCTTTATCGTTAGGAGGAATACGATTAACTTTTAACAATGAGGCTTTCTCCAAATTTACTATCCCTCTTAAAATATGCCCTTTTTCTATGTCAAGTATGATATTCATCTTTTCTAATGTACAACTCTTACCATTTTTATAATTATTCAAAATACACAAATATATTTTGTATTCATTCTGTGTAATCTGGTGACAAATAAATGCCCTTGCTACTGAATAATAGAATACAATATATTTATCCAGATCCAGTTCTTTTAATCCTCTGGCAAGTTTAATCACTTTATCATCAAAAGCTGGATTTTTCTTTTTACATTGTGTCGGCGTAGGATCAGCTACTTTTATACACTTATGATTCTCCAGATCTTCCAGTGTCTTTTTCAATGTAGATATATCCATGCAGAGCTGCCATTTTCCATGCTTTTTATACTGCATCCGGTATTTCAAGTCTTTTATCGTAAATGGCGTTCTCCCTGTCTTTGGCATATATTTGTCTAAAACTGTCAGAATCAAATATTCATATCCTGACATTGAATGTCTTCCTTTGACGCTCAGTTTACCATCTGTCAATACTTTTTGATGTATTTTTACGCCTGCATCTGCCGATATGCTCATGCTTTCATAAGGATTCATGACTTGTTTGCAATGATACTTGTCACATTGCTTATGGACTATTTCTTTTTTTCGCTCATCTTCAATATTCCACCAGCAGCCGCCAATTTTTTCCATATCATGTTCAGGTTTATTGAACCATTCATACCACCCTTTTATTTCTTCTTGTGTCTTAGCTACGCTTTTTGGTGGTCTGCATTTTGTGTTCCATTCCTGGCACATTTGTTCAATTTTGTAATCTGGATATTTTTGCCTTGCAAGCCAGACAATTATTCTTCCTAACCAGGTATTCCTTTCATGTTCATCTGCTCCCTCATGGAATACTTTTTCAGTACAAAGGCAGCCGTATTGTTTTATATCAAATCCGCCAGTATCATATTTCCATTCTGTAAATGGAATTTCTGGAATATTTTCTGTTGTAAATAGTTTCTTCGCATTGCTGACGGTTCTCTTTAAATTTTCTATGTTAAGCGGATGAAATCTCGCTATCTGCTGTGGATGTTTACGGTAATGGTCTATTTCTTTTACCATAGGAAACTTCCCATTTTCATCTGGATTCTTACGATTAAATGTACATGGTATTCTTGCTACCTGTGTCACTTTACAAGCATTGGTATCTGCTCCAACTAATGCACATATTTCTTTGTTAAACTCACTAATCTCTCTAATTTTACAAGTTGGTGGAATAATTATGTAATAATGGTATCCATGTCCAGAATCATAATATGCGTGCAGAAACAGATTAGGCAGCTTATCTTTAATCATCTTTGTAAAATCATGAGCATCTTTCAAATCAGGATAATCTTTCTTATCAAAATCAATAAACAATACTTTCTGTTGCCGCATATTCCCTTCCCGCCTGTGAAGTTCGTCATATTTATCTGTTTTCACGGTAGCAAGTGCATTATATACATGGAAATTGTGCTTGTAACGCCTTATGTACTCTTGATATTGCTCAAAATTCTTTACATACTTGTGAAACTTAATCTCATTTCCATCTTCATCTAATACTGGATTTCCCTTTTTATCTGTTTTTACTAAGAACAAACATATATATTCATTCTCTTTCAAAACTTTTGGGAACAACATTTCATAGTACCTTTTTAAATATTCTGTTTGTGTGTTGCTGATAATACATCACTCCTTCGTTTTTATTAAATTGGGAATAAATGCTGATAATCAACATTGCGCTATTCCCTTATTACCTATTCTCTTTTTGACAATCAACTTGTACAAAATTCATACGCCTTTGACATTTACAGCCTGAACACCCTTTTCAGTGTTGATAACCTCATATTCTACTGGCTCTGCTTCTGCTAATTCCTTAAACCCTTTGCCTGCAATTCCAGAATAATGTACGAATACTTCTTTGCCATTATCACCTGAAATAACCCCAAAGCCACGCTGATTGTTGAACCACTTAACTTTTCCTGTCATTACTGATTTTCTCCTTTTCTCTTGAATGCATATCCTTTGGTTGCTTTATAAAATGATATTCTCCATTTGAATCATATCTTTTATACTTTCTCCGCAAAAACTTCCACATCTTCCAATGAAAGCGTATAATCCGTGTACTGCGTCCTCTCAAACTGATTCATTGAGAATACGGCATATTTATCACCATTAAATTTGAATATCATATGTTTATCTGCTAATTTTTCCTGTAGACATTGTAATCGCTTGATAACATCATTCTCACAATACATTTGAAATACAAGAAAATAACTGTTTACTCTTTCTCTTTCTTCTTTTGTAAGATTTTTATGTCTGTTTGCCATTGCTTCTAATCCTCACTTTCATAATATTTTTCTTAACTGACGGAAAGTATCTGCATAACATTCACGGCTTACACTTTTATACCACATGGAATAGCACAGTGGATGATACAGCTTCGCTTCATCTTCTTCCAATCTGATTTCTTTCCCATCTCTTTTATGGACACGGTTACATGCATCACATACATAATATCTGTCCCGGGTTATGCATCTGATTAAAAAATTTCTAAAATTCCTTTTCCTGGACTTCATGCTTGTGCTCATTTTCATATTAATATCTCCTCTCTTTTATCTGTCTTTTAATCAGGCATTTGTTTCTCATGAAGCATATAGTCTGCAAGCCCGGCTAGTAAAAATCCAAATACAGAGAAATACTCCATACTGTTCATAAGATTGCTGTATGATTCTGTATCTGCGTTTTGTGATTGATTGTTGTGTGCGTTGCTTTTATCCGTGCTGACTGTGTTTACTGTATTTGTATTGTCTGTTGAATTTATTTGTGTCATATTTTAATATTCTCCTTTTGTATTTATATTTTTCTTATAATGAAACAATGGTATTTAATATTAACCATAGGCGGTATACCGCCACCTATGGATTTCTTTATAAATACTTCTGTTTTAAAACCTCACTGATCACATTCACGCCACATGGACAATATTCTCTATGAAATTTCTCATTATCTGCTAAGAACAGTGCTTCACCATTCTTCATATAGATTCTGTATTTTATGTTTCCGTCTTTATCTGTCCAGAAATTCACATATGATATGTCTTCATAGCTTCTTTCTTCTGTAATCTTCTGATTATCTTTCTGAATGATGGCTTTAAACGTATGATTGCTTAAATTTTTCTTCATTATAGTATCTTCTCCTAAGACTAAAATTGTCTGACAATTTCAATTTTAATTAACTGAGTTTTTCAAAAACCATTCTGATTTCCATAAATGGCTCACTATACGGCATAATTGCAATTTCGGCCGATTCAGCACTGTCTTTCCGGTAAAACTGATTGCAGCTATCATCCATTACATTAACTTTCAGAAAGTTTACATCATCCTCAATGCATAACTGCCCGTTTGTGTCATCATCTTCCATATCAATGAATGTCTGTTTTGGGTAAATCATCCTCATATCAAAGCCGGATTTGTTCTTTACCTTCACTATAGAACAGCTGTATTCCGGTTTATCTCCGGATGTTTTCTGCAAAAGCTGATTCAGTTCATATAAGCTGATCTCATAATAATCTTTGGAAGCTGTGATTTTCTTCCCATTGGAAGCATGAGAAATTACAAGATTCAGATAACCGCCATCTGACATACTGGATTTAATATGTATCATATCTTCCTCCTGTAACAATTTTGATTCTGTTGAGAGAATATCTGACTGGCTTATGATACATTTTGTGTCGGTATTAAGCTGTCCAAATTCAAACACTGTTTTATATGAGTCAAAATAATTGACATCCATTTCTGTTATTGTTTTGTGGTTTTTGTCCTGAATGGACAGCATGGTTATGCCGTATGCGTTGATCAGATTAAATAATTCCTGTGTTGATGGTTGTTTGCTGTTTTTGATTGCTTCTATTGTTTTGTTGGCCATTGTTTCGTTGTTCATTGTCTTGTTTGTCATGATTCTATTCTCCTTCTAATTTGTTATTTATTCATCAGGTAAGGGATAAGATATCCCATCCCTGCTGGTTGATATATGGTTATATTCTGTTTTTCTGTTAAGAATCCAGTTCACGCAGTAAATCCAAACTAACCTGACTACGTTTTCTCTTTGGCTTTTCTTCATTTTGTTTATTGATGCTTTCTAAAATACGTTCCCTCATTGTCATTTCAGACTTATTTTTGCTTGCCAATAGCCGTTCTCTTGCCGTCATTCCCTTTTCTTTGGTAATTGTTTTCCACTGAGGAATATGAACTTCATTCAGGTATTCAGATAATATTTCTACTTCTGACTGCTTTAAACATTCCATTCCGCCTTTGAATCTGGATAAATCATTTACATCTATGCCGATATTCAGGGCAATCATCTTGAGCATCAGGCCCTGATTTGTAATCTCTGCCAGCTTACTTCTCGCTGAATCGTTATTTAATGCCATACTTTACCTCCAAAATCACTTTATTTATCGGGCAGCATATTTATATACCGCCCATATTTACTTGAAATATCATACACATTTCACAGACATTTCTTTGATGTTACTCTGGCATTTCCCTGACGTTTACCTGTCATTTCTTCATTAATCTGCGTAATGCATCCAGTTTTGTAGACGATTTCTTTTCAGGCTTTCTTCCTGTTGTTTCATCTTCCATAAAATTTAAATCTGATAATTTTTCAGCATTCTTCCTGCTTCGTTTCCGTTCATCAAATGCCTGCTGTGCCAGTTCCCCAAGCTGCTTAATATGACTGACCGGATAATCAAGGCCGTTAACACAGATTAATGTGGAATTTCCATTGTTATATCCTTCAAAAATATTAAATGGCTTGCCAAATTCAACTATCATCTCATTTACTTCTATATCAGAATTGTCACTTCCACTGTGGACAATGGCAATATCCCCGCAGATTTTATTACTCTCTACCGGAGCAAAAATACCATTCTTTGTCAGCCGTTCCAGCATGAAATTCTTATCCTGTTCCTTTTTAAACAGTCCCAGAACAGCCGCCCCCGGCTGCCGGAGCATTTCAGTCTTCTCCGATTCATCAAAATTATTCAGCTTTCCATAAGAATCATTCATAAGAAAACTGTTCAGCAGATTTGCAAATGTACTGTTGATATAATCATAGTCTGCCGAAGCATTATTATTAATAAAGAAAGCTGCGCCTAAAATATCCTGCATTTCCTGCATATCAAGCATGGCTTTATACGCACTTCTTTTTTTACCAATCGGCTCACTAAATGACGGGAGTGTCGGAACCGGGCAGACTGTCTTTTTAATATTCCCCTCTTCATCCTTCATTTCTGTTATTAATTCTTCAATGTACGGTGCGCTCCCTGATCCGGTTGAGCCAGCAGTAGAATGAAGCACAAACACAATCTTCTCTTTTATCTTCTGCAATGCTTCTACAAAATCTGTATTTTGCGCAAGACAGTCCAGCGCCCTCTCCCTGTGCCCGCCAAATCCGTCAAAGTTTTTCAGTCTGTAAATATTCGGAACATCTCCCAAAATCTTCAAATCCTGTTCACTGCCGTTTACAAACATCGCATTATAACCCATTTCAAAGAACACTTTCGCCTGTTTGCATCCACAGTTTCCTAACCCTAAAAATAATATGCTGTTTTTCAAACTCATGATTCTTTTCCTCCTTCAACTGTTCTGATTCCTTTTCCGAGTAAATAATAAGTATCACTGTGATTATCAATAACCCCTTTGCTTATATATTCCGCCTTTACCAGCTTTTGCAGCTTTTTGTATACAGTCATTCTTGCACCCAGGGCACCCTCATTTTCATTCAGCATCTCTGTAATAGTAATGGCATGGTAATAATCTTTAAATCCGCCATTATATAACGTGCCTAAAATCAGATAATCCAGGCGGTTTAACTCATATGTCTTCGTTACATAACCGCTTCCTTTCCTCCGCTTCATTTCATACACATATATCACCCCTTTATATGATAATTCATCTGCATTTAACAGGCATTGTAAATACATCGCATTATGATATATCCGGCATTTCCTTGCAAATCTAAAAAATATCAGGCTTTTCAGCCTTTGTCATTTCATGATGTATCATTTTCTTCTTTTTTCTTTTCAATGTCCTTCCATCTGCTTGGATTCAGGTTACATGCCCCTCTTGTACACTCTGGATTGTATGACCTGCATCCATGACATTCCTTTTTTATCCATTTCTTTTTCTTCAAGCGGTATATCACCTTCCTTTTGTTATTCCATACTTTCACATAGTAATTATTTCCGATAGTCATTTCACGAATTTGTTCTAATTGTTATTGACTTTTTTATGAAAATATTCTATATTATATATAGACAATGTTCATATCTAATAGATGTTTTTCTATCTAAGATGCAGTATAATAGATACTATTCTATTTGTCAATACAGTTTTTAGATTTTTTTCCATAAAAATTAAGGAGGTAAAGATTATGTCATTAAAAGCACGCATAAAAAATCTTGCAAATGAGCAGGGCATGGGTTTAACAGCACTCGAAGCAAAACTCGGTTTTGGCAACGGAACTATTACAAAATGGGACAAAACTACACCCAATGCAGATAAGTTAAATGCTGTAGCTCAGTATTTTGGCGTAAGCATGGATTACTTATTAAACGGTACCGACCGGAACGGACTTACCGAGAAGGACAACCGTGATATTGCAAAAGATTTAAACAGTCTCAGAAGAAAATTAACCAATCGTGATGACGGCCCGGTAAATTTTGAGGGTAACGATATCCCGGATGATGACCTGGACATGTTTCTAGGCCAGGTTGAAATCATGCTGAGACGCCTGAAACCTATTAATAAAGAAAAATATAATCCAAACAAAAATAAAAAGCAGGTGGATGCATTTGAACAGTAATATAAAAAATATTGTTGATTATTATGTAAAAAAGTGTGGCACCAGGAATCCGTTTGACATAGCCCAATATTTAAACATACAGATTCAGACAGGACAGCTTGGCTCACCTTGCGGATGCTATATGTTCTTAAAAAATCACAGATGTATATTCCTCAATGAGAATTTATCCGAAAATGAGATGAATCTGGTAATGTCTCATGAGCTTGGACATGCCATTATGCACAGAAAACTCAATTGCTATTTTATTCGCAATAAAACACTGTTGCTTGATTCTAAAATAGAAACAGAAGCTAATATTTTTGCTGCAAATTTGTTAATACCGGATGAAACTATTATTGAAATTATTGATAATCAGAACTGCACACTGGAATACATCTCAAGAATGCTTGGATATAATCAGAAATTAATAGAATTGAGATTGAAAACATTTGATATTGATAAGAAATAGATATAGCAGCCATAATCGCTTTAGTATATGGAAAAGCAGAACAAAAAGCCTCTGTATGAAGTTTTCAGAAGTTCAGAACGGATTACTTCACATTGAGAACATGAAAAAGCATACAGAGCCGATTTATAAGCAAAAAATACATATTGAAAATCAATGCTGCATATGCTATAATTGCCATAGGCTAAAAGAAGCAATGAGTCCATAAGGACAAAGAACGAAATCCCCAACCGTATGCCCGTACAGTTGGGGATTCTTCTTTTCTTTTATGGTGGCAAAGCACCTACCAGGCTATTTGTTGCCCTCTGTATCTTTGCTGTCTAACCATTTGTTGATGCGGTGGCTAACCACACCAGCCATGACAGCGATAATAAAAGAAGCAATGATTTCCATAAGAACACCTCCTCCCGTTGCCGGGTATCGGTAGGACAACACCGATATTATAACGTATTTTATGGATATCGGCAATGATGATATTCTTATAAATAAAATTAGGAACTCTACGAAAATTTTGCCATGAAATTATAGTTTCAAGTCTTGCAAACTTCATATTATATAGAAGCTCTCATGATAAAATCGGTTGATTTTTTTCCTCATGACAGCATGTGCATACCTTTTTCCCTTTTTGCTGATTGGTGGCAACGGTTTATTGCCAGATGATTGCGATTTTTTTTCTTGGCATGTTGACACCATCCTTTCGTTGTTTTGAGTTTTGTGTTATTATTTAAATATAAAAAACAGTCATGATGACTGCGTGAAAATTGAACAATATGTTATATTGCAAATACTAAACAAAGGAATATAAATATATGTATAAAATAAAACGAGAAAAAATTTTAGATTCAATAATGGTATCAATAATGAATAATAAAATTACATATATATATGGCAATCCAGGAACAGGTAAGTCATTTGCTCTGAGAGAATGCATCAATACATACTTTAATAAGTTTAAAATTAAAGTAATAAATATGACACCTAAAATGTTTATACAGGGAATAAGTTTTACACTATCTTCAATTGATATTAATGAATATGATCTTTGCATTTTTGATAATTTTGACAATATTTTTGAACAACAAGAAATCTTTAAATATATTTATTCTTTGTCAGATAGTAATAAAACGAAATTTATTATAGTATCTCACAATGAACAAAAAACAAAGAACTATATAAATTCTATTATAATTGATACATTTTCTGAAATAGAAGTTGGACAATATTTAATGATGAATTTGTATTATACGGAGATGATTGATATTTATCATCGAAAAATTTTCAATGAAACAAAAGGAAACCCAGAATTATTAGAAAAACTTACCAACATTTTAAATCATGATACGCCGTATTATGTTAATGATATAAATATATTTTATAAACCTTGCATTATTGATTCTTTAGGCAGACCTATAGATAAAAATGATACTTCAATTAAAATAGTAGTTTCAGAGATAAACGACCAGTTATTATATGAATTATCTCAAAATCCAAAGTCACTATATAATTTATCTCCATATGATTTTGAACGAGTTATTGCAAAAATGTTTGAAAAAAATGGATTTACAGTAAAAATAACACCACAAACCCGTGACGGAGGAAAAGATATTTTTATTGCTAAAAATGATTTATGTTCATTTTTGTTCTATGTGGAATGTAAAAAATATGCACCCAATCAACATGTTGGAATTGATGTTATTCAACGCCTATATGGTGTTGTATCTGCTGAAAAAGCTACTGGCGGAATTATTGCAACTACATCATATTTTACAAAACCTGCAAAAGATTATATACAAGAACATCAACTTGAACATCAATTAACATTGCAAGATTACAATACAATTTCTGATATTTTAAAATCACTACAATATAAAACCCAATGAAACAATTCATCTAAGCCAGTCCGTTAATCAGGGCTGGCTTCAACTTTTTTATCCATATATCCAATTACATCATTCATTACCTAAGTCACAAATTCAATATCATATCCAGCAAGGTTCACAGTAACCACAATCTTTTCCGATTTTTACTGCTACAATAGTCATTATTTCAGATTGTCATATATTATCGCATATGCTATAATACTCCATAGTCAGATCAGGACAGCGTAGGGATAGTCTGGTGGCTGTGCTTTCCGGAAACGGAAAGGAGGTACATATGGATACGTTAGAAGTTTTGACGTTGCTGTTAGTTATATTTGCAGCTTTATCTTATCTCGACAACCACCGCAAGTAAAAGGGCTATCTCCTACTGCAATAGGGATAGCCTTGTAACTTAATAATTCATTAGATTAAGTTTCCGGTGGCAATCATCGGACGTGCCTATATCCTATGATTGTTCCTATTCTGATTATAAACTATGACCTGCTCATTTGCAAGTATTAGTTTAGGAAACGGGGATGTTTTTACATCCCTATTTTTTATTGTTAGTTCATAATTTATTTATATATATTTTATATATAAATATTTTATACTTTTTATCATTCATTTCTATTTTTCGATACTTGTCTTTTCTTCTTTTTTGTTTTGTGTAAGTTCTTTATAACCAGCATTGATGCTTTTTTCTCCTGATAATACTTCTTGTTTAAGTTCTTCATTGTCCGAATCAAGAATCTTTTTACCTTTTGAATACGTATCAGTGGACACACCTGCTGTTTTGGCTAATTTGGCACGGACATCAATCTTCTTATTATTATTTTCAATACTTGAAGCCTTTGAAGAATTCTGCGAAGGCTTATAAGAATTAGCTAATCCACCTTTTCTGCCACCTTCCCTTAAATTAATCTGTGCTTGTTTTTCATATATAGGTCTATACTTCTCAGCAACAGCAATTCTCTGAATAGGAGATAGGTTGCGTCTTCCTAATTGAATATCAAGCATCCATTCCATAACTTCTGCTTTTGTGTTATAAGCAAGAGTACCAATTATGGGTTCTATGTTGTGCTTCTAATGTGTATTTTTATATTTATTTTATATATTTTATTATTATTTTATTAAATTTATATTCCGTTTATACACAAATACAAAGAAGTTCCCTTATAACAATTCCTGTATCAACTAAATCTTCTAATTCAGGTATCATATTAGCCATTCGCATATAATTATTCATGGTTTGTTGCGTTATACCATAAGATTCTGCTAATTCAGTTTGATTTTTTGGACTATGATTTTCAGAGCTACACAAAACTTTTGTGAAGCTATATTGATTAGTTCCTTGTATGAAACCATACCAATTATTTAAAAATTCAAAACATCTCCCAAGTTTAACTGGATTGGTATTACCCAAAACTCTTTGGCGAAGATTGGATTTTTACACCCGTTCCATATTGTCCCGCTCAAAAACGCTTGATTTTCCTACAGTTTTCGTATAATTGGATAGTGTAAATGGCTTATTTTCGTTAAATCAGATCCCACTGAATTATTCTGCCATTAATAATATTCGCCCTTGACGACCTAAGTTAAACTTAACCCGTTCAAGTGAAATCACCCTTTTTCTCCAAATAAAATTTTACCATATATCATAATTCTTGCGTTTCCTGTTCCCATTTTCCCCTGATTTCTGCAAATTTTTGAATCACCATTAACCAGATACAGAATATGGCAGTCTCCTATGACCTCATCTATACATTCCATATTTTCTTTGTTTTCTGTATTAAATGCAGCAGTCCATTCTCTCAATACCTGTTCACGTTCTTTTAACAGTTCTGCTATTTTTCATCAATCTGGGATAATTTTGTTTCCGCTTCTTTTAATATCATTGTAATTCATCCTTTCGTTTGAATTGCAATCATTTTGATCCCCCAATTTTGGGGAATCAAGTTTATAGCCAGTTACTAAATTGCAACATTATTACATTTCCCCATTTGTGTGGAAAACTCATACATTCCTTATTATCTGCCCTATCTGTTCTTTATTGCCTTTACCAGATTCAGTAAAGCAGCTTTTTCTTCATCAGTTAATCCAGACAGATCAATCTCATTTTTCCTATCCACACCAAGGAGGTAATCCGTGGTCACTTTGAATATCCGTGATATAGTAATAAGAGTATCATAAGAAGGCATACGGGAACCTGTTTCATATGCGCTGATAACAGATTTTGTTAATCCTAATCTATGTGCAAGCTGCTCTTGCGTCAAATTATTCTTTATACGTAATGTTTTCAGTCTGTCACCAAAATCAACCATAACAAATCCTCCATTGAATCAGTTTACATGGAATATATCTTTATATGGTGTATTTTATATTTAATTAGTTGACTTTATGCTTTATAAAGGATATACTTTCTATTATAAATCTGTATTGCGGGGATAAGAGTATGACAAAAAATGAATTTAAAGACAGATTATTTGATGTTCTGAATGAGACAAATAATATCCCTATAAAGGACATAAAAACGGATGACAGAAACAATAATTTTGTAATATTCCTGGATGACGGCACAAAATTTCTGATTCATGTAGATAATTATTGAATTCTGTCATCTGGCATTGTATAATTTATACAGTTAGTTAATTATTTATTTGAATGCCGAGGAGTAAATGTATTATGAAAAAATGCAGCAAATGCGGAACGGCTGTTTCCGAAAATGATAAAATGGCCTGGAAGTGTATGGAATGTGGCAAGGCTTTCAAAATTAATCTGTCTAAATTGAAAAGATTACAGGCATTGAAAAATAAACCTGAAAACGCTGGAAAATCTTTATTGAAATGTCCTGCCTGTGGGAAGGGGATTGATAATGGAAATGAAAAGATTGCCTGCAAGTGTTCTGCCTGTGGGAATATTATGAGTGGGAATCTGTGTGATTTTGCGGATGAGAATGTGAAAAATCATACTGCTGAAAATCAAGCAGCTAATATGTCTTTTCGTATACCAGATACATCCAACAATTTTATCAAATGCAGTAATTGCGGAAAAAGTGTGCCAGGTAATTCAAAATTTTGTCCTGAGTGTGGTAATCAGATATCCAGGTTACAGCATCACAATTGTAATAAATCTTATAAAAAAGCAATAATACTAATTTCCTTTTTGTTTATAATTATACTTACCGTTTCCTTTTCCACGGTTGCGATTAAGAATTATAAATCCAGATCATATGCTGCTCAACTCCAAACATTATATAATGAAGCAAAAACTCTCATAGAAAACGGACAATATCAAGATGCTCAGGCAATATTAAGCTCAGTTAATCCCTATAAAGATTCTGAACAATTACTTGATAAAATTAAATATGAGTCAATAGCCTTTTATTGCATTCAAGATATCGCAAATACTGTCTCAAATTTTAATTCATTTTCAGTAAAGAAAATCACTTTCTATAAAAAAGAGTACAGACACAAACTTACAGAAGATCAAAGCAATATATATCAAAAATATTATGATAATTTAGATGAAACAATGCCTCTTATATTAATTGAATACCGAAATAATGACAAGGATTATTACGCTGCTTATATATATAAATCATCAAATAGCGCATACAATTTTTATGGTTTAGCAAATACACTGAATATGAAAATAGACAGCATCAAAGAAGCTCTTTCATTACTCGCAAACACAAACGAATCTGATGCAAGAGGCATGTTTAATATGGCATACAATTCTCTTATACTGGAGGCTGATACAGATATCAGCAAAATAAATAAAATCATTGCTGGCGGATTGGCAAATGTAAATGCCGTTCAAATATTAGATATTGATGCTTTATAATTTATCAGAGGTATACAATATATATATCTTATGTATAGTATTTGTATACCTCAGTTCAGCTTCAAATACTATTTTTACTATTTGTGACAGTTATTGTTATATGAAATATTTAATATTTTCGACCTGCAATGCAGAAAATATATTTATAAAAATATTCTCATACTTTTTTATAATTCCAAATAAATTATTTAATATATCTAAGTCATCAAATATGCCTTTAGTTTCAAGACTCTTCAATTCATTATCCAATTCTCCTATATAATCCAGCAGCACATTATTCTTAATTTTAGCTAGATATCTCTGTCTTATATCCCCAGATGTGGTTCTCGCCAGAAAATAGGGTAAAATTTTAGTAAGGTAGCAAAAATTATTATCGTTAAAATCCTCAGTAAAACTAGACATTGAACACATCCATTCAGAATCTACAAAATCGTCACAGATTTCTAAATCATAAACATTTTCAAAACCAGATGATCTTTTTTCAGCTTTATATTCTAGCCAAAACAAAGATGCGGTTGAAATATTAATATTAGCTGCTTTCTTTTGAATATTTTCAAACACACACTTGTATAAATTTGGCATATACGCCATATCATTTATATGTCCCATTTCATGGTAAATTGTCTTTCTTAATAATTTATAATCGTTATTTTCATTTAAACATTCTATGTCTAATGTAGGCAAAAGGTCATATAATCTCGAAGTAACTTTAATTTTATCATTACCAAATGTTCTCCCATCTGTTTCTATTTCAAATTCATCAATATCCCTAAGTTCTATTTCCTTTAGTGTACTTATATTCAAATCCGATCCATATTGGTTTAGAACAAGTTTCACTACTTTATTCAAAAAGATATGGTATTCATGATTGTACGAACAATATATTTTCAAATATAAACCTCCCTACTCCTTAATTATATAATTTGAGATTACTATACCATATTTCAAACCTTTTGTAATCATATATTTCACTCCCACACCACAAAATTTTCAAACATTCCGAACGAAAATGAAAATCTCCAAAACTCCACCATCTCACATCTTCCCATAACCAGAAAAGCCAGTAAAATCAGGCACTTCCAGCATCATCTTATCCAGACGCACAAAATTACTTTGATTATCAAACTAATTTTGCATTAAATAGTCTGATTATCTTTTTAATTATCTGACAATTAATATTCAATACACGATATTATATGCGAACTCACTATTATATTCTGAATTTTATGTAAATAGTCTGATAATTCAACATGCAATGATGATTGATTAGACCTGATAAAGTGTAAAAACACAAGTAAGATACTGCCTTTTTAAGCCTTTTAAAATATCTTTTGACTGCTCAAAATATTATGCACCTTATATAATGCCCTGTTTTCGAACTCTCCTTATTTTCACAAAAAGCAGCAGTACAAAATACAATAATCATCATATCTGTACTGCTGCACCATAGGAAATATAAGGTTTTTCATGTTTTTATTTCACTCACTACGAACTGTTTTCGAATAGCTTGCGAACACGCAAAAAAAGACCATACCCTGTTTTAGGGCACAGCCTTAATTTACTGTCATATACAGTTTATACTTTTAAATTTCCCAGCCATCTGTCAATTAAATATCTCATTCCTGATAAATTCATTAAACTTTTTATGTTCTTCCGGACTTTCACACAGATAAAGATCTGCATGTTTCAAAAATTTCATATCCAGTTCATCCAGAGCAAAATCATTATAATAGTCACTAATACTGTCTATCCCTATATGAATCGAATAACTCCTGTAAAAAACATGCTCACCCGTTTTCTTAACATTATGACTTAACTGTACTTTTGCATAACAGGTAAATCCAGCCTTTTTAACATCTTCCGGCTTTACAAAATTTACCTCCAGCAGTCTGTTTGCCTCACATTCTATTTCATTCAGTATACATTCAGGCAGGTCTTTTCTTATCCCGCCAATGCCTAAATCCAGGCAGAAATGCATTTCCGTATCATCAAATTTACCAATCTGCAGTCCGTATCTTGGAGATTCCAGTTTTTGAAAACCATTTGTAAAATCTTCATATCTGTGAAAAGCCAGGTCTTTTATACTATACTTATAATCACTGTTTTCTAACAAAGACTCCTTTTCAATATCTCTGTATTCAAAATAATCTAATTCCCTTCTGTATCCGCATTCCATAACTGCATCCATCAAACCAGCTATGGTTTTCACTTCCTTTTTTCCTTTTAAAGTTACAAACCTCTTTAGATTCTCTATGCCGCCCCACTTTTTAAAATTATGAATGGTGCAGCAGAACTGTATTTCTTTCCAGTTTTTATTTTCGTCATCATATGAATGACTCATATAGATATTCCCATCTGCAATAAAAAGTGCGGTATTGTAATGCACTATGTACATTCTGTTTGGCTTTATATGATCTATCGGATAATACCGTGATACACATACCCTGTCATTTCCCACTGCCATAACACCTCCGTCCTGTTCCCTGTTATTTTAAATATACATCTGTATATATCCGCATGATCTTCTGCTGTCCTTCAGCATGACTCCTGCAGTTTTTAATTATTTCCTGTACATCTTTCCTCTTCGAAAGCCTGAAGTCATCAGCCAGCACTTTCAGTTCCCTTTTTTCATTTCTGCACAGGCTCCGCATTCCCGCCATAATTCCAGTCACCTCCCAGTGTCTTTTACCGTTTTTGAATTCAGCTCAGTATCCGTTATTGTATTTTCACAGCAGTCCCGCCCTTAAACCACATTAACAGATACTGTTCTTTTCTCTGTTTTTTCCTTATTATAAAGTCATACCAAATTATGCAAATCAGCATATCAAACCAGCATTATATGATTCTGCAAGGCATTTTCAATTTCCCTTGTCTGGATGCTCAAATACCGCTGTGTGGTAACTACTGAGGAATGCTGTAATAACACACGGACTAATTCTATATTATAGTTATTGTTTACATAAATGCTTGTTGCAAAATATTTTCTAAAGCTGTGGCTTGCTATTCCTGTAATCTGCAAGTGATCACATGCCAGCTTCAGATATTTGTTAACTGCCCTCTCAGATATGTCAAACAGTTTCGCAGAGGGACTAATATTATTTTCAAGAGCATAATTCTGAATAAAACTGTATATTTCTATCGGAACTGTAAAGTTTCTTTCCAGTTTTGATTTTTTCTCAATAATACTCAGCCTGTAACGTCCACCATCCTTTATTATGGAAGACAAACGCAACTGTAATATATCTGAAATCCTCAATCCAAGATTTGCTTCTAAAACCAACGCTGTCGCTATACGGTTATTTGGCTTTACCTTATGCCCATCCTCACAGACAAATCCACTGTTAATTGTTTCAATAATTTTCTTATACTGTTCCTCATCAAGTGCCACGGTCTTTTTATTCATGCATGCTTATCCTTCCTTTAAAATATTAGCATACTTATAAAATGTACTCACTGCAATTCCCTGAAGTCTGGTAAACTGTACAACAGAAATACTCCCGTATTCTCCAGACTGAAATTTGTTGTATTCTTTAATAAATTCCTTTGGAACACCTGTTGATGGCCTTCCAAGTTTTTTCCCTTTTGTCCTTGCTGCATCAAGTCCCTGCATAACCCTGTCATGGATTTTCTCTTTTTCCTGCTGCGCAATATGGGCTTTCAGTGTAACAAAAATATCTATGATCATTTTTGACAGACTGTCATCATTCATCTTCTCCCAGTCATTCAGAAAAGGAACATCCAGAGCCACAACCCGTATTCCCTTTGACTGCAGATCTTTAATCTCTACAATCACATCATCCGCATTTCTTCCAAGGCGGTCTATGTCAGATATGATCAGCGTGTCACCGCTTCTTAACTGCTTTTTCATGTTATGGTACTGCGGCCTGTTGTCTGCCTTCGTTCCGCCTGTAATAATATCAGACACAAATTCATCCACTTTAAATTTATTGCTTACAGAATATTCAATGATCGTCTGCTGCTGTCTGTCTACTTTCTGTATTTTATGGTTTGTCGATATTCTCATATAGGCAAATATTTTGTTCTCCAATCTATATCCCTCCACAAAATCCATAACTGTTTTCATGTATGTTTTTTCTGCCTGATCCGTGCCGGAATATGCCCTGATTTCCCTTACACAAAAACAAATGTTTTCATGTAAGGTTTTTTCAAAAGCATTTACTGATATTCCTGTCTTGTTTTCCACAACTAACAATTCCCGATCATTCCCCGGACAGCCCTTTTTCTGCCTGGGTCATAAAACAGCTTTTAAACTGTCTGCATGCCGGATTCCCGCACCGTATTCCGGTTTTCTGCATCCCCGCCGTACAGGCTCCATTCAATAATATCATAAATCTTTTTAATGAATCCAAGTGCAGCCGGACATGATTCCCTTACTTCTGCAAGATGTTCCTGTTTAAATTCCAGATACCGCTCCGGTGTCATTTTCTGAATTTCCAGTGCCATTTCTGTAATCTGCGGAATGCATTCGATCATTAATTCTCTTTCTGTCATAGTTTCTTATCCTCCATTCTTAAATTGTTTTATTATGCTAAGCCAAACATACATGCAGCTTTGTATAATGGATTCCATTTCAGTTTCCGTTTGCGGTCTGATTCCCTTTTGGCTTTCCTCTTTAAACGCTTCATGACTGCAATCTGGGCGTCAATTTCCATGTATTCCTCCATCTGAACAGGAGTTAATGCGCTGTATGGGGTTTTTAATGATGAATCAATCACCTGTGTACCATCTGGACACGTAATAATTCTGAAATTAAACATTTTATTTTCCTTCTTTCTGTATTTGATTTTTCTGTTCTGCCAGTGTGTATATGCCTGGTTTCGGCTGTTATAAACAGATAACAAACATATACACACTGCCCTGTCTTTAAAAGAATCTGTCCAGCAGTACCTTAATTACTGCCTTTTTCAGTTCATTCGTATGCTCCGACAGATCAACCGCTATGCTTGCACACTCTGACAGACGGTCATTTTCTGCATCACAAAATCCGACCTCAATGCTGTACCTGATTGCTCTTCCGCCCTCAAGAATAATCCGAAGGTATGCATAATCAATAATCACCGGCCTGCTGCTCCATGTCCTGTCAAATCTGGAAAGTTCTGGACGCTCTGCATATACTGCGGCCCATTCCTTAACAGATTCTGCTTTTCTCAGTTCAATCGCTTTGCTGACTTCTGCTTTCAGGCTGTCAGACATATTGCAGATATCAATAGATACTTCCATATAATCCTCATTGAATGTGATATTACCAAGCTCCAATTCACCGATATCTGCTGTTTCTTTTCTCGCTTTCCATTTCATCATGATAATTCCCTCCGTTTATTCACTAATCTGACTGAATTGTTACCTTATTATATGCGGCTTCTAAAAGCCAATTAGATGTGCACGGAATTGAACCATGCAGAAACCATTCATCCGTTTTTACTGGCATGCTGCTGTTTAGTCTTATCCTCATACCATTTGATGCTGCCGCCTGAGAATTTAATCTCCGGATGCGGTATGTATGCTCTGCCTATTCTGGTTACAATGCCGCCTGTTTTCTGGACTGCAAATTCTATTGTCTGTTCATGCATCATGCTTTACCTTCCTTCTCCCCGTTTTGCCGATAGGACAGCACTTTCATTTATTTAATTCTCAGTACATGGTAGAAAGTTACATTCCGCACTTTCTGGAAGTCATCTTCACAGAGCAGTTTTTTTACTTCCTCTTTATTAACCGTTTCACGGGACTGTGGTGAATAGGTTGCCTTGTAATCTGCACCTGTATACTGGAGGACTGTATCGCCTTTTTTACTGACTGTTTCACATTCCGGCGTTTCCTGTAAAAACTCTATGACTTCTGATTCCAGCTGTGCAATGGCTTCTTCTGTCTTTGACTTCAGCACTTTCAGGTTGCGGATTTTTCTGATTCTCTGGTCTAATTCTGCTTTTGATATGCACATGGCGTTCTCTCCTTTTATACTGGCTGTATTTTAATTATTGAAAAATAACTCTTTATTTTTCTGGCAGCAAATGTTATAATATTTTTAATTATAATGAATAGGTTTTCCGGGGACTTACAAGCCGTCTGGCTATGCCCCGTGCTGGTTATTCAGCATTTCCGGCTTCGAGTGCTTCTTCTTCAGTTGCGTACTCTATACCGTCTGCTCCTGTATATCCGTATTCGGTATACATTGTAACCACCCCCCTATTCAGTTATTTAAGATTCAGCAAGGGTTCTGATTTGCTAGGTCGTTGCCCTTGCTTTATCTTATGTATTAAATATACACCTATTTCAAGTTCATGTCTATTGACACAATTCACAAAATATTAACTCGTTTTTAGTGTATATTATACACCTTTTTCGAGTTGACATTTATTCTAAATTATTTTATAATAAACATATGTTCTATTAATATTATGGAGGATACAGCTTATGTTACACTACAAAATAGATATATTGGACGCACTCAAAAAATCAGGTTTTACCACCTATAAAATAAGGAAAGATAAAATCATAGGTGAAGCTCAAATGCAAAAAATCCGTATTGGAGAAATTGCAAGCAAAGAGACTTTAAATACATTATGCCGTCTATTAGACTGCCAGCCTGGAGATATACTTGAATACATCCCAGACAATCCGCTAAATCCAGCTGATTCTGATGCACAGGCCTTGTAACCTAAATACAAGGCTTGTTTACTTTTGCCATGCATTCTGTATTATTTCCCCTGTTCCGTAAAACTGTAATATGTATCACCCACGATGATATTATCTAACAGATTAATGCCGATAAGCATCCCCGCTTCCTTTATATTCTTATATACTGTCATATCTTCTTTTGACGGCATTACATCTCCCGATGGATGATTGTGTGCCAGAATAATTCCGGCTGCGCCGCAAAGCAGTGCCCTGATAAAAATCTCTCTCGGGCTGCATATGGACTGGCTGGCTGCTCCATGCGATATTTCAAACACACCCAGAAGTCTGCCTTTGGTGTTTAATGCAGTCATGTAAACATGTTCCTCTGCCTGTCTGTTCAGACGGAAAACATTATTTAACATGTCTGCTACAGATTGCGGAGTGCTGAGGGATTCTGCCTGATAATTGCAGGAATTTTCTTTTACCAGCACATTATGTTTGTTTTCGTCAAGTTCTGTTCTGTATAATGTAATTCTCATGATGCAGTCTCCTTGTCTTTTTCTGTTTTATATTCCTGTTTATTATTTCCTTCCTTCCAGCTTTACCAGCACGGTTCTGTCATCTGCTGATATAATTCTTACATTGTAATATGATGTTAATGCTTTATACTGCTGTGCGTTTATGCGTTTCATAGATTCTTTATCTCCTGTTCTATTAATTTAATTGCGCTGTGCGTGTCAAGGTGGAGAGGTCACACTAAGCCGCCTTGCATACCATCAACATACGCCATAACATGTTTTATGGTTTCATCATGCGATTTGCCCGCCATAAGCCGTTTTGCTATTGCTGCAAGCTGCCTGCCAGTTGCATTAACTATCTTACGCAATCTTTCAGCAGAGCACCTTCCACTATAAATATACCAGGACAGAGGATAAATAAGATTATTGGCTTCGGAAGCACTACAGCCATATTTCCACAATTTCTTTATTATTTCAAATTCAATATAATCTTGATATGTCTTTTCCATAACATCGCCTTATCCTTTCGATATTTGTTGACCTACAGTTAATTATCAAGTTCATAGCCTATTCCCTTAATTTCATGCTCCCTTGAAAACACTATATTTTTAGGCTTGCGCACAACTGCACCTTCATAAGTAACAAAGGCTGTAAACCTGCTTCTTGTTCCGGTTAAGCTGAAATAAACCCCCTTATCAGAAACAAACATGCTTCCTGTATACATTCTGTCACTTGTGAAATACACGGTTCTGTCAAGGAATTTATCAAATGCATCCTTTTTAGCCTTTACAGCCAGTTCAAAAAACACAGCTGCCATCTGGTTATAGAATCCATTTATATATGCCCTGGCTTCCTTAGGTGTAAGCCCCTCAAACAGTATCTCATTTCTGCCAGTTATCTCCGAGCCTATCACTTGGTAATAAAATGCATTATCCCTGCTGACCTTTTTAATTTCCATGCTGCCACCTTATCCTTTCGATATTCCTGCTTGTCGCCAGGTTTTTCTATCTGATGCTATCTCGTTTGTACTGGCTGGCCTTCCCTGCTTCTGTTTCGTTTGTTGTTGAGATTATTATATACTGTACCCAGTATATTGTCTACTGGCAAATCAAACAAATGTACACAGTATATTTTGTACATTTTTATACTGTGTACAGTATTGCATAAAAATGATTGATATGGTAAAATTAAAATATTAATTATATTTAAAGAGGTGAATATATTGGCTTACAGTGAAGCACAAAAAAAAGCTGTTAAAAAATATAATGAGAAATCATATGATGAAATAAAAGTCAGAGTAAAAAAGGGCAACAAAGACATAATTCAGAAACATGCAGAACTAAATAACGAAACTGTAAACGGTATGATAAACAGGCTGCTTGAAAAAGAAATACCTGATATAAAAGATTGTTAACTGCTATATGGAAACGTATGGCAGTATTTTTTTTGTTCATCAATATACTGAACCCAGTATGAATAATATACAAAATTTTTATTTTAATTTGTATATTATTCCTATTGAATTTATACTGTGCCCAGTATATAATAATCTCAACAAAGCAAAAAACAACAAATCAAAGCACCTTGACAATTCAATAGACTTTATACTCTGGATGTGGTATACTACCAACAACAGCATACCAAACATAAAAGGAGCGTGATTTATATGACAGATAATGAACTGTTACTTGCTATATCTGATATTATGGAAAAAAAGTTAGATGCACGAATAAAGCCTTTAGAAGATGATATTAAGTCAATCAAGGCAGAACAAACAAGAATTAATATCATTATTGAAAATGAAATTCGATCTGATATTAAATTTCTTGCTGAAAACTACATGCCAGCCGCTAAGAAATACGAAAAAGCAACAGCAAAAATAGAAGCCATGCAAGCTGATATTGAAGTTATGAAAAGTGTCATTCGTGAACACAGCGAGAAACTGCAAAAGATTTCATAATGCATAATCATAAAGGCGGTGAGAATATGGAGGTAATAGAAGAAATGAACAACGGAGAAATTATACAAAAAGGACTTGAAGATTTCAAAAATATTCAGCGTTATATGCGGTTTGCAAAAAAAGAAAATGCTACTGAAACATATGAGGAATTAAAAGAGCAGTACACTTCTTTGAAAGCGTTACTCAACAGTCTTGGTGTAAACATGGCAGAGATTGACAAAATCAAAGAATAACTTTTAGCAGCCACATAACATAACCCACTTAACCAGAGTGTAAAGCCTGTTGAACTGCCAGGGGCTTTACACTTTTTGATTTAGGAGGTTATGACCATGAATAAATATTTTGAGAATGTCAGAGCATTAGAAGAATTGAGAAAACAGTATAAAGAACTGTTAAAGCTGCATCATCCTGACAATGGCGGGAACCTGGAAATCATGCAGGAAATCAATGCTGAATATGATAAGCTGTTTAAGGTTCTGAAATGCCAGCATGAAACACGGAATGCAGATAATGCCAGCACAGATACTGGTTACAGCAATATGAAGTATGACTTTGCTGAGGATGAAAAGCTGAGGGAAATGCTGAATAAGATCATTCATTTTGATGGAATTGATATTGAACTGGTTGGTGCATGGATATGGGTATCTGGCAATACATATGCCCATAAGAAGGATTTAAAAGGGCTTGGCTTCAGATGGGCTTCACAGAAAAAAATGTGGTATTGGCATAGTGAAGTATTCAGAAAAAAGAGCAGAAAAACGCTGTCAATGGATGATATACGAAATTTTTATGGAAGTACCAGTGTTAAAAATGCTAATAAAATGGTATTAATACAGGCATAATAATAATCATCATAATTATTTTCCAAATAAATTCCAAAAGTGCAGCAGTTCCATTTCAAAATCCACTGCTGCACTCTTATATTTTATCAAGAGAAAAATTACAGTATAAAAAATATTAGAATTTTTATAGAAAGCAAGAAAAAACAGCATAGCATATGAGGATTTTTGACAATAAGGACTATTGTAATGACGCATCAAAAATTTAGACAAATTAAATTTCATTTTTAAATTATCAGATAATTTAACAGAATAAAAAATGCAGCTTTTAATGAAACAGGATGCAGCAGTACATATTGTATTAGATACACTTCTTTCAAGATACAACAGTACATTAAGATATGGCAGTGAAAAATTCTGTATTTAATTCGATTATAAGAGCTTTCAAGATTATCATGAAAGAACACTGCCTGCTATTGAAAAAAGATTAATTATAAAAGGAAGTATGCAAAATTAAACAAAAATATTGCTATATATTAGATGAATTGTATCAGCTAATTTATAAATTGCTTAGAAATGAATATAGAAATTTTGTAAAAACAAGGCTGTGAGGGTTGAAATATATTCTCACAGCCTTGTTTTGATTGATTATAAACTTTGGAATGATGAAAATTACTTTTAATCCTTTTTATGCTGATTGGCTTATGTGTTATATGGATACTCTAAGCACGTTTTTATGGGCAAATCAGGGTTATAATAGTGTGGGTGTAATTCTTTGTTAGGGTAAGTGTTTAAAATCGAAATCTGGGCATTATACGGCGTTTGAAGGCATAGGATATAAAGTGTCTTGCAATGGTACTATGGGTATATTTACATTATTTTCAAGATACTTTATTATCCTAAAGCGTGTAGCTGTTCTACTGGCAGATGGAGGTTAAATTTTAAAATTGGCGAACTATAGGGGTTGCTTACTTCTACAATATTCTTCGTAATTTACTATTTCTTTATTTCTTCGTAAATATACCTTAACATCATGTAAATCACATTTTCTCTTTAAATAATCAGCTTGACTTTCATTGATTATTGTATCTCTTAAATCTGTTTCGGTTAAATCTGCTTCGGTTAAATTCGCACTTTTCAAATCTGCTCTACTTAAATCTGCTTCAATTAAATCTGCTTCGGTTAAATTCGCACTTTTCAAATCTGCTCCGCTTAAATTTGCTTTAATTAAATCTGCACCGTTTAAATTCACACTTCTCAAATCTGCTTCGCTTAAATTCGCAAATTCCAAATCTGCTTCAACTAGATCTGCTTCGATTAAATATGCATTTTTCAAATTTGCTCCGCTTAAATCCGCTCTGCTTAAATTTGCTCTGCTTAAATTTGCTTTACTTAAATTCACACTTCTCAAATTTGCTCTGCTTAAATTTACTTCACTTAAATTTACTCCACTTAAATCTACTCCGCTTAAATTCAGTGAATTATTATAATTATATTTTAAGTAAACACATATCGCATCATTAAAACGAATAAATCCCTTTTCCCATAAGTGTAGAACTAAAAGCATATTGGTAAATAAGTTCATTTCGCAAGCCATCACTTGCTTATAGCACTGATTAGTATGATAAGTCATTCCATCTTGTATCATTAACTGAAATGCATCATTTATCTCGTCAAACTGCTTATCTATTTTACTATTGCTAATCTTAATTTTTAGAAATTCAAGTATTTTTATAGGCAAGATATTACCTTTTAACAAATTCCCTAATACTCCTGCAATTTTTTCCTGTGATATGTTTATTGTCTCTTGAATAGATGTACATATTGTTTCACTAACAAAATATTCATAAATAGTACGATGAACAAAATATAATTCTTCTGTTTCTGCACCTTCACAATGTCTAACTAATTTAAAAAAATTTCCTATCAAAAAATCATTTTTTACGTTTTCATTTATTCGCATCTGCTTCCAAACTAAACTTTCACAAATTTTTCTATATTCTTCTTGTGGAATACTAGCTTCATCAGGATTATTCTCAAACATCCACATTGCAATTTCTCTTGATACTTGATGTATCTGTTCCTTTATTTTACTTATCCTATGTGTATCTGCAAAATTTTTATTATCTATACATCTGTCATAAATACCACCCTCTAAAGAAAAAATTTTATCATATATATCTACAATAGAACTTTCTTTATCTAATTCAATGCCCAAAGCCAATACCATATATAAAATAAGCGGAATACCTAAAATTTCTTTATTCTCAAGTATATGCTCGATCGTATGTATGGATATATTGCTTTTTGTTTTCTCTGCAAATTCTTTACAAAAACTCCGTATCTGTTTATCATCCCATGGTTGTAATATAATATATTCACATTTCAATCGCTTCAATTCTCGTATATAATTTTCTCTGCACGTGATTATTATAGTAAAATTTATAAAATCCATTTTATTCATAAAGTATCTATGAAAACAATCTAATATTTCTTTTCTGTTATCACCAGCACTTATTTCATCAAATCCATCAAGGATCAATGTTTTACCATACAAATCATTATTAGACTTTCTAATTCTATCCAACATTATTTTAGCAATACTAGAATTTTGCCAATCAACATTCTTGAGATCTGAGGCAAATTGATATACTAAAATATCATCAAAATTCTTTCCAAATTTTTGAGTTATCCATGTAATTAAGGTACTCTTCCCTATTCCTGGCTGTCCCAATATGAGAAGCATTTTATTTTCACTTTTTTCTACAATATACTTCGATAATAGTACATCTAAATTATAAGAATCATTTTTATTTTCACCCCATATAAAATGTGGAAGATGTTCATCAATATACACATCTTTTAATTTAACATTTACACCACGATTTTCATCCCAATCGCTGAAATCATTTAAAAACATATTTGCATTCCATTTATCAGCATATTGCTGTGTTCTGCTTTGTATCTGATGTTTTTTTTCTTCAATTTTTATAACTTGCTCATCAACACTTTTATCATTCAGTTTTTGTATAACGTAATCTAGTTTATGCTGAATTTGTTGTAACTCTTCATTCGTATAATTGCTTTTATCATTTACCAATAACAACAAAATTTCTTTATATAAATCGAAATTCTTTTCTTCGCCAAGTTCATGGCACAACAATTCAATAAATTCCTGACATATACTATCATTAATATTTGAAAAAAGATTTTTCAGTCCATATTGTATAACGTCATTATAATTACTACTGCACTTAAATTCTTTCAATAATCTTTCTGCTGTATCATATATAATATCTTTTTCTTTATATTGATTATGAGTTATTAGATTCAGAACATCAATTATTATTTGATATATTCTTGTCTGCAAGCTCTGATTTTTATTTACCCTGCTATTATCCGCCTTTTTAATTTCTTTCCATGATACATCCCAAACATTATTAACAACTTTTGAGACAAACCCACCAATTATAGTTTCCGCTATAAATTCACCCTCTAATACCATAATCACACACCTCAATCTCTCTTGCATAATAATCACAATTATAGTACCAAAGCATAACCATTTCAACCCTGTAAATTCAATTCATCCCAAAATCCACCACAAAACCGTAAAAAATGGGCACATCAGATATTTCTATCCGATATGCCCCATAATTCATTTCATTATCTTCTTTCCAAAATTCTAATATGGCTTCACTTCTACCTTCAAAAGTGCCTTATATATGTAATCAGGTATCTTATCCTTATACTGTGCAGCTACAATCAGGATGTCAGCCTGTTTCATTGCCTTATACTCTGCAAATGCTTCCTCTGGCGTATCCCATTCTGACAGCTTTACAGGCTTTTCAGTACCAGAGAATATAATCATGGAATAATACTTTTTCTTTTTCCCGCTGTAAATCACTCCAAGCGGCAGCGTATTCTCTTTCGTCTGTCCTTCTGAATAAGGCTTTTTGCAGTTTACAAGCAGATTGTTTAGCCCCTGCGGCAGTATACAGCAGTTATCAGGATGATATATTTTTGAGCCGTTTCCAAATAAATCCTTGTCCACATGCATGGATTCCCCTTCTACTTCATAATAGTGTTCCAGATACCACCTTACAAATGATTTCGGATCATCAGTCCATCCCTGCCACATTTCAGCATCATCATAGCATGGCGGGATATAATCTTTATCCTCTGTATCTTTGCACCTTGCCAGAATACCGCCGTAAACCCTGTAAGCATGATGGCTGGCTTTATTCTGGTATTCTATATATTCCTGTTCAAGCTGAAGACTGTCCAGTGTTATCCTTCTGGCTTTTAATTCTGCAAAATCATTTCTGGAAACGTATACCAGGTTTTTATACCAGTTATTAGCAAAATCACCATCCCTGTGCCATACTCTGTCTCTTCCCTTATACTGTACAAGAAAAGATTCAGCAACCAGAATATCAGGCGCAGTCTCCCTCCTGTATCTGTTTATTTCCGCTATTTTTTCACCTTTTCTCTTTCCCTTTTTTATTGTGCGCTCATAATGTTCAACTTCAAATACAGTTAAATGTACATTTCCCTGTTTATGCTCATAAAACTTTCCAGGAGTCCTGTGGTTATTCACACATCTTCCATAATTGCTGATCCAGTAATTTTCAGTATCCTTTACACGCACAAAAACCTCAAATGCATTTTTAAGCGGGACTTTTACAGGATGCTCCACTGGCACAGCATCTTCTTTTGGCATTTCCACTAACCTTTTGTTTTCATCTAAAATAAACTGTATTTTCTTTTCTTCACTTTCTATTCTCATTATTTGATATTCCTTTCGATATGATTATTTAGAAATTAGAAAGCAGTCCCAGAACCGAAACCGCTCAGACAGCATCCACAGATGTGTGGGCGCTAAAAAAGGGTGTCTTGCAAATGGACACCCTGAAATAAGGTGTGGATTCAGACCGCACCTTCAAATTATTTTCTATATTTTAACTGCTGATTTTTCACCAGAATATTGGCGATATGATATGTTTTATGATTGTTTTATGACATTTCCTGTTCTGGAAACACTGATTTTCCCACTTATGGGGGGATATGTTTGCATTATTTTGAAACTTTCACAGGTACTTAGAATACAGACCTGTATTTGCATTCACAATTTTTTCATAGAGCTGTGCCACGGTGGTACAACTTTTTGCACATTTGTGTGAAAGAACTCAGCACTTTACAGGTGTTGAGTTTAAAACTGATGTTTTTGGTTTAAAGATTTTTCTTTTAAATGCAAACAGGTTAAGCACATTTATTTGCAAGCATTTTCAATTCTTTTACAATTCTTGCTATCACACTTCCACAGCTTTCACCCTCATTTACTCTTATAAATTTACAATATATTTGATTCTCTATGTAATTTTGTCTTTTGCGGTCATAATTTTGTTTATACTTATGTTCTTTTTCATCAATTTCTATGGCTATATTATACTTTGGGATATATAAATCTATTTTATAATTGCCAACCTGATATTGTGGAATACACTCAATATTCACTGCATCGAAAAAATCTTGAATTTCATTCAGATATTTATACTCAAACCTTGCAGAACGAATATTGTATTTGAATTTATTTATAAGTATATCAGTACCTGTATCATCTATCAGAAACTGAACATTCATCTTACCGTTGCTTGCGGTATAATTATCTTCAATAAAATGTTTGGATAATTCTGGATTTCTCTTCACAAGATTTCTTACAGATCGAATTACATCTTTATTTTTCCTGGCAAACTTTTCTTCTATCTGTCTGCTGTTTGTCAATTTTTTTCAATCACCTCCACTTCACTTTACTTTACTTTTAAAAAGTTTGATTTCCTTTTTTAGAGAAATCAAGCCGATATGTTTTTCAGATATGCATGCTATGCACTTCCAGATATCCAGAATTAGGACAGCTAAATTTCAGACCCATATCTGGCAGTAAAATTTTTACCATGAGACTCGGCACCATTTAGTGCTCAGCATAATCCTGAATAATAGGCTTACGACACTTCAATATATTAAAAATGTATAATGAAACGTTCTACCCCTGCTCAATATTCTGTATATTAAACTCAATAACAAACCGTTAGGAGTTTAAAATCTTTCGACCACTTACGGGCGAACCAGCTTAAAATTAAGCCCGCTGACTTATAGCAGCAAAAATTCATCCTGTTAAGTTTTGGTCTGATCTGTCCAAAACCACCACAACCTCCGTACCTACAGATACGCACCTGTTTCCCGCAAGAAACCACCGTCCCACGAAACTGCGGTATACGTCAAAATACCGTCCACCTGTAATAGTCCAAATATGCAGCAGTTGTGTCACAGCATCACAACGTTCTCCAGTTTTTGTGATTTGTTGACCACTATGGACAACACTGTCTGCATTTATGGAATCTGTCTTAACCGAAATCGTAATCTTTATCTCGAATACCAAAATGGTACCTGAGACAGATTACAGCTTTCGGAAATTGGTTAAACCGACATCTGAACAATACTGGGATTTCTAAGGCAGCAAACTGCTCCTTTTGAATTTCTAAAGCCGCATTTAGCGACTTTTGGATGTGCCAGCTCATGATGATGGTAACTAGCGTTTACCCTGCCCCTTCCAATCGGACTAACCGGCAAATAACCATATATTTCAAAGGATACGCTTGCAATGCGTACCCTCTAAATGGTAATGCCTCTGCCCTGAAACAGGGTAGACTTTATAACAAATATCCACAATAGACACAATACAATTTTCTTTAAAGGGAGTCGTGAAATACGACACGTCTATCAAATACATGCAGAACCGCACTTATTATGAATATGGAATAGCATTTTGATACCACATATTATATGTTCAAAAGGGATCGGCGAAACACATACCCCTTTTAACATAATTGGGAAATCCCATGTATCTTTAATAGATGGGGTAGCGTTTTGCGACCCCATAATCCATACATTATACTCTATACTTCTTGCATAATTCAATATCTGGTTATGACCATTTATTTAACAAACTAAATATCTGATCCGTCAATTCTGTCGAACCCGTACTTTATAGTACATGTTGGATAATGGATTTACAGTGTATTTTAGACTATGTTGTTACGCTCTGCGCCCATTTGGACACTGACTGCATTTTAACAACAGCGCGAAATTTTACACACTTTCATTTTTTTATATCCCTTTGTCAACGCTACATATATTCATATCATCTGTTTTGGATGGTATTCTGACTTTTAATTATATAGTTGTTTAATATTTCTAAAAAGCGGGTACTTTGAAAGTACCAAGTTTTAGAACCTCATTATTTAAGCAAAACTCTGATTTTCATTTGTCAGATTCATTTAACCTTCACTAAAATAGCAGCCTCTGGGTAAAAGGGGTGGGTAATATAACATATATATCTTAGTTATATAACCCTACCCTTTTACCTCCCTGTCCAGCCATTAAGCAGCATCTTCAATAATAATATTGGGATAGCCTTTTGAATCAATATGATACTGCTCTTTTAACGCCTTATTTGCTTTGACCTTTTTCAGCCCGTAAGAATCCATAATCTCATTCAGGCTTCGCTTAATCTGTGTTTCAGTAACCTCATATCTGTATTTATTACCAAGAATACAAACGACCTCTTTTTCAGTACAGTATCCTTTTCGCTGGATGCACTGTAATATAATCTCAGAAATCTTTAATGTGCGTTCATCACTTGCTTTTGTGGTAGTACGGTCTGCAATCTCACCATACTCATTCTTCTTTTTCTTATATTGCGGATATATGGAAGCTGCTACATCGAATCCTTCAGAACGATAGAACATATCAAAAGACACTCCTGCAATCCTATATCCCTTTTCCTTCCATCTGATACCATTATTTTCAATATTTCCTAACTGCTGAATTACCCATGATGGAACAGCATAGAAACTGACATGTTTGCCCTGTCTTTTATCAGTTCCAGAATATTTTATTGCTTTAAACAACAATTCTTTCGGAATCTTATCATCATCAAGAATACGTATCAGATCATGATAAACCAGCATTTTTATGTATTTGCTGACTTTATCAATCTTTTTCTGGCTGTTTCCTTTTCCTAAATATTCTGCCAGCTTCTTATTTGTTACAAAAAACACGATTTCGCCATCGTCATCAGAAAACTTTTCACTATAAATATTATTCCTTGCAATGGAAAGCATCATAAGGAATGTATCTTTCGCATATTTGATATTCTTATCAGCCTGCGGACACAGCTCTTTAAACTTATTCAGCGTGATATTACTAATCATCATGTCAATATTTTCTCTCTGTTCTATACTCCACTGGGATTCTTTGACAGATAAATTATAGATATCCATAATAAACTGGATCGCTTTGTATTCAGACTTGAAATTTCCTAATAATTCAATTAATTGTTTGATGTTCAAAGTAAGATTTTCAGAACAGCATCTGTATTTTTGCACGCCATTTTGTGTAGTGAATATATTTGCAGAAGGATTGTTGTCATCATGAAGCACACAGCAGAAGGATTTCGGGGTATCAATATCAATCAATTCTGCTATATCTAATTCTGAATAGATATAATCCCAAAATTCATTTTTATTCTCAAATTCTACCGGATCATGTGCTATTACCTTGCGCAGATACTCAATATCATGTTCTTTAATTGCTTTTACATTCAGATTTTCATATGCAGTATGCTCTTTTGCAGTATCAGTATCTTTATTTTTCATACAAGCAGCAGTGCTGCCCTTTTTCTTCTTTAATTTTGGCTTTGCATTGGATATGTACTGTTCAAATTCATCATTCCAGTATTTTTCTATAACTGTTTCCGCATTTATCCTTGCATTATAATCAGGATATAATACTGTATGCCCTTTACCGCCGAAGAACATCCTGTCACGGTTAAAACAAACTTCATCAATGCCGCCAATAACACCCATAAGTGCAGCCTGCAATTTATCCCTGGCATTTCCATCTGTTATTACTGTATCATTACAAAATATCATACGGAATTTATGATGTTCTTCCTTATGGCTGAATGTTGTATACATAAAACATGGTGTAATTCCTAAAGAAATAACCCTGTTATAGGCTTCTTCTATCCTTATGCCATCGTCAAAATCAAGACCAAATAATTGCTGTTCTATCCAGTTTTCAGCTTTATTCCCTCCTGCTAATACTCCTGGCTTAAATGATGCCCCATGAACTAAAGCATCTGCCAGATTTTCAATCGTAATATCTACTTGTGTCAAACTTTTCTGTACCCACCCGCACTGTTTACCTTGCGGCTTATCTTTGAATCTGTTATCAAAATACATGCATTTTATGTCTTTATACATTAGACCTCCTTAGAAAAAGAAATTTTAGAATATGTCAGACTCTCTTTGTCTTTGAGAATAGAATGTTAATTTTTACACAACAAAAAAGGACTCGGAAAAGTTACCGAATCCCCATTATCTTTCATATAAAATTATATATTCAGTTTGATATTAAGTTCTCACTGTGCAAAAATACACAATGAATTTATTTTCATTAATCAATAGATCATAACTAATCATTATTGTAAAAACTCAACAAAATTTCTAATATTGTATATTCTTAACTTGTAGAAGCATTCATTTTTATTATACTGGCATTTTGTGCAGAATCGCACTTATTAATTTGATAGAAATATTTTGAAAATGTTAAAGCAGTTTTTCGCCTGAGTTATTTTCACTCGGATGTGAATAAATTTCCCATCCTATTTTCTTAATACTATGAAATTATAGTCATTAAAATAAGACTGTCTGTGCTGCAAATTTCCTATCTAACCATTTCAAATATGCAGTCCAGACAGCTGCTGCACTTACATTATTATTTGCAGCTATATTAAACAGGTTTGCTTTCATAACAGATTTTATCATTTCATTTGGCCTGTTACCACAGTCTTTCATACAGCATTTCAGCAGCTCATCTACTTTAGCACACTGCTTATCCCAATCTTTTTTTGAAACTGATTCTAATTCCCTATTAATTTGTTCATCCGAGATAAAATGATCATTTATTATATCAATGTCAGACTTTTTTATCCAGCTGCTCAATTCAAAATCTTTAAACTGCATACAATGCCATCCTTTATTATTCTATATGTGTTGATTTTTGATCTCAATACTCAGTTTTAAGTAACGAATCCAATATTATAGCAGTGACCTATTCCCCATTTTCACCACCCTGTACACTCTTAACCTGTACTGCTATCCCCTGGCTCCTTAAATACTGTACAGCCATATCCAGCAGACTCCCGTTATTAATCGTTTTATCCATTGTATCCTTCCAGACATGCGGTTTATGATTCACTTCCAGTCCTCCGTGCAGTCCGTTATCTGCCCACTCAGCCACCTGGAACCCGGATGCATTTACATAATCGTCCATTGCATCACAATCTATATATACAGATGCACGCACACCATTTCTGTATGGTTCTGCATCCACTTTGACAGCAGAACGGAGGAAATCAAATGTCCTCCGGTAACTGTCAGGTGTCCAGCCTTTATAATATTCATCCAGAAAATAATTCAGTGTACGGTATACCCTCTCTGCCATTACATCCACCATTTTTGTCATTACTGGCATGAGTGCTTTCTGCAGGTCATTCATATTATTAATCATCTTTGGCATTTACAGCATCCCCTTTCATTATCTCTTTTTCTATCAGCGTATTCCTTTGCTGTGTAGTACAGATGCATTTTTCGCTAAGTCCTGGAAATCCGTTTTCAATATTCTTTCTGTACCTGCTGTTCATCCTGTCTTTTAATTTATTATTACGGTGATAATTTACTGTGACATACGGAACCCTTCTTTCGTCTTCATTGTCAAAAATGTTCATTGTTACCGGAGCATGGATTTTTGGTGTCAGTGTGCCTATTCCTGAAATATTCAGCTTTTCACCATCTGTAAGAGCATTTGCACATTCCTCACAGTATTTATCTAAAACATCCCTGATGACTTCTATCCTGTAGATATTGTCTTCCCTCTGCATGATTCTTTCTGCAATCTGCTTTACCGTAAGACCGTATATGCGTTTGTAATTTGTTTCTGCTGTCTGCATGATTATATCCTTCCTTTCGATTTTGGTTGTTTTCTTTGAGTTTTGTTTTATATTTGAATTGTTATTGGATTATTGTTAAATGGAAAATTGATGATGATAATTTATTTTGATATGTATGAAGATGTGTCAATGAATATTATTTTTAAATTGCCAGACTATTTATAGAATTATTTTTAATATTCTGAATATGTTTCAATAGGATTGATTACATTATTTCTCCCAAGATGCAGCAGTCGACTAAAGGATGATAAACTGCTGCACTTTTGTATTATATTTGTAGATGAAATTGGTATTTTATCCTTAGAGAGGATTTGAATATATATGAAAGATATGCCTATGTGATACGCTGTAATGAATATTAGAGATGTTGTTTGGTATGGTCAATATTATTGATTATAGGCTTCAGGCACTATAATAAGTCCACAACTAACTAAGAATTTCTTAACCAGTTATGGACTTATGGTAATGTCCAAATATTCAATTTAATTATTATTGCATACGATACATATTAAGGCTCATTTATTACCATCTGGTGTACAATTGGTGTAAATATCCTTTTTCAAGTTCCTAAGATGCCGTAAAATAAGGCTTTTTAGCAAACAGGAATCGCACCCTGCCCTGAAGATTTTATTCAGTTCTGAAAATGATTATAAACCATTATAAGCGGTTATGCAAGAGGATTTTTACTGAATATTCTGGATTTACATTATATAACCCGTTATAATTCTGCATATAGTTTTGGACAATTGGTGTATGAAAAATGTTATTTGCGAACACAGCGAAAAACTGCAAAAGATATCATAATAGATAACCATCTTTACACTCTCAGCCACATACGCTATAATGATGATAGCGAATAACAGCTGCATCAATCATAAAGGCGGTGAAAATATGGAGGTATTAGAGGAAATGAACAATGGTGAAATAATTAAAAACGCATTAGAAGATTTTGAAAAAGTTCAAGACTGTATGATACTTGCTAAAGAAGAAAATGCTACAAAGACATATGCAAAATTACAAAGGCATTATATTTCTTTGAAAGCATTGCTTAATAGTCTTGGCGTTAACATGATTGCAATAGACATAATTAAGGAATAACCGATTTGTTTTAACACATTTTCAGCCTTATCTTTTTGCGTTTCAATTTTAAACAGGCTTCGCCGGCTGCAAAAGATGTCATCATGCATATCCATCTTTACACGTAAAGCCTCATACGCTATAATGACTGTAGCACGAAACAGCTGCATCCAATCATAAAGGCGGTGAGATTATGGAGGTAACAGAAGAAATGAATAATGCTGAAATTATGAAAAATGCTATGGATGAATTTAAAAATATACAAGAGTATATGATAGCTGCAAGAGAAGAAAATGCAGTAAAAACTTATGCTATACTGAAAAAACAGTATCTTGTATTAAAAGCACTGCTCAACAGTCTTGGTGTAAATCTTACAGACATTGACGAAATCAAAGAGTAATTTTATCAGCCATATGCTAAGCCACAGAATCAGCCACGAAACGGAGGGATAATATTGGAATCTTTTCATTTAAAACGATTTCTGGATGCCCACTTAAGAGAGTTTCCAGAAGCACTGGCGGAAATCAGAAACGGCCGCAAGCAGAGCCACTGGATGTGGTATATCTTTCCGCAGATTTCAGGTCTTGGGATGAGTGAAATTTCTGCTTATTATGCCATTCAGAATCTCGATGAAGCAAAGGACTATATGGAAGAACCCACGCTGCGGGAGGATATGCTGAAAATATGCGATGCATTGTTAGGCCTTGCATCCAATGATGCCAGCAAAATATTCGGCTTCCCGGACGACCTGAAGCTGAAATCTTCTATGACATTATTTGCCGAAGCCTGCCCGGATATCGATATTTTTCAGAAAGTGCTGGACAAATTTTTTAACGGGGCAAAAGACCCTAAAACTCTTGAACGTATCTGAAAGACTGTTAAATTTGGGGACAGGTTTGCAGGAAAGTGTCAGAATTACTGTAATCATTCAAAAAAACTGATTCGCGGGATTATGCATAAAACTTATACAGAAATTCTGACACTCCTGTCCGCTGCCGCACCGGTTAGACAGTATCATATTTTTGCTGAAAATACGTCATCAGCCTCTCTAATGCCTTCCGCAGCACCTGGCTCTCCTGCTCGCTGATATCATCCAGAATAAATGCTATCATATCCTGGTGAAATTTTTCATGATGTCTGTAAGCCCGTACGCCGCGGTCTGTGAGTGTAATGTAGACAACCCGCTTATCCTGCTCGCTGCGGCGGCGCAGCACATATCCTTTCTTTTCCAGGGAATCCATCGCTTTTGTGAGAGTTCCGGTTGTTACGGATAATGTTTTTGCAATCTGAGACATTTTCTGAGGCTCTCTGAGTCCGATTGCTTCTATGACATGCATATCATTGTAGGTGATATTTCTGAATTCATCTGTAATCAGCTTTTTTTCTTCAATTTCCATTATGAATTTAAAGAACTGCACTAAGAGCCTGTTCAGTGTCTGCTCTGTTTCCATTTCTAATACATCCTTTCCGGGAAAACGGCATTTGTGCTGCCTTTACCAGACAAGCACGGCGGCTCCCCAGGTAAGCCCGGCGCCAAATCCGGCCAGCACGATTTTATCTCCCCGCTTTAATTTTCCGTCTTTATTTACTGTATCTAATAAAATCGGAATGCTGGCAGCGGAAATATTGCCGCATTCTTCCAGACATACCGGAAATTTTTCGGCCGGCTGTTTCAGACGCTTTGCAACGGCATCGATAATGCGCAGATTCGCCTGGTGAAGCAGAAATAAGGAGATTTCTTCCGGCTTCAGCCCCGCCCTGTTTAATGCTTCTTCTATGCATTTTGGCACTGTGCGGACCGCAAATTTATAAACCTCCTGGCCGTTCATCTGCACATACTGACTGGCTGGCTGCCGGTTCGCAAAAGGATTGCAGACGGGCCTGCCGCCGCAGGAAAGCACATCGCCTTTCAGGCCGTCCGAGCCCTGCACTCCGGCCAGCAGCCCCTGTTCGTCCGCGCAGATAACGGCGGCTCCCGCTCCGTCACCGAACAGTACGCAGGTAGAACGGTCTGACCAGTCCATCATTTTTGACAGAATTTCCGCTCCCACAATGAGTATTTTTTGATACATGCCGCACTGAATATATGCCTGTGCCGTATTCAGCGCGAAGACAAAGCCGGAGCATGCGGCACACAAATCATAAGCGGCCGCATTGACAGCCCCTATGTCCTTTTGTATTTCACAGGATAACGGCGGCACAATATGGTCCGGGGAAATTGTGGCAGCAATAATCAGGTCTAATTCTTCCGGTCTGACGCCAGCCTCTTTTAACGCCTGCCTGGCAGCTTCCGCCGAAAGCCCGGCTGTCGTTTCTTCTACTGCAATATGTCTTGCGCCGATTCCGGTACGGCTGCGTATCCATTCATCCGATGTATCCAGAATTTTGCCAAGGTCATCGTTTGTCACACGCAGACCTGGCAGACAGCTGCCTGTGCCGGTAATTCTCGCTCTCATAAAATTTCCTCCCTCTTTCATGCGCCCTAAAATTTACGGAACCTTTCGTAGCGTTCTCTTGCAAAGTCTTCGCCGCTTTTTTCTGCCTGTGAGGACAGATATTCCTTCAAATGCTTTTTCATATATTTAGAAATGGTTTCTACGGTCACTTCATCCGCTCCGCCGTATTCCGGGATAACCTCTTCGATTACCTGGAGGCTGTATAAATCCTGGGCCGTTATTTTCATCACTTCGGCGGCTTCCTGTGCGCGGCTGCTGTCTTTCCATAAAATCGATGAAAATCCTTCCGGCGACAGAACGGAATAGGTTGCGTTTTCCATCATCCATACCTGATTGCCGACGGCTAAGGCAAGCGCTCCGCCGCTGCCGCCTTCTCCGGTCATCATACAGATTACCGGCACTTTCAGGGCAGACATTTCATATAAGTTCCTGGCAATTGCCTCGCCCTGCCCTGATTCTTCTGCTTCGGTTCCGCAAAAGGCGCCGGAAGTATTTACAAAGGTAACGACCGGGCGGTGGAATTTCTCTGCCTGCTTCATCAGACGCAGCGCTTTGCGGTAACCTTCCGGGGAAGCCATGCCGTAATTATGCTGCCGGCACTCTTCGATGTCGGAGCCTTTCTGTATGCCGATGACCGTAACCGGCTGTCCGTCTAAAAGGGCTATGCCGCCCGCAACCGCCGGGTCGTCCTTAAAATGCCTGTCGCCATGAAATTCCATAAATCCGTCAAATATCCGGCTGATGTAATCCATAGCGGTCGGACGCGTTACCTGCCTTGCGGCTTTGACTTTATCCCATGCCGTCAGGTTCTCTGCCTTTGCCATGCGCTCGCGGCACCGTTCGTCCGGTACGACATCCAGGGTTCCGGCTGTCGTAAACGCATGAAAGCTCTGGCTGCTGTGATGATATTTCAAAATCCGGGCAAGCGTCTGTTTTAAATCCTTCCGTTCCACAATCGCATCTACAAAGCCATGCTCCAGCTGGAATTCTGCCCTTTGAAAACCTTCCGGCAGCTTTTCGCCGATTGTCTGTTCAATTACCCTCGGGCCTGCAAAGCCAATCAGAGCAGCCGGCTCTGCCAGGATAATATCTCCTAACATGGCAAAGCTCGCGGTCACTCCTCCGGTCGTCGGGTCCGTCAGCACCGGTACATACAAAAGGCCTGTATCGCTGTGCTTTTTTAATGCCGCGGATGTCTTTGCCATCTGCATCAGGGAAATAATTCCCTCCTGCATGCGCGCCCCGCCGGAACAGCAGAATAAAATCACAGGAAGACGCATGGCGGTCGCCTTTTCTACCGCACAGGCAATTTTTTCGCCGACGACATGCCCCATGCTGCCCATTAAAAAGCGGGCATCGCAGACACCTATGACGGCCGGCTCTCCGTCAATCCTCGCATAGCCAATCGTAACGCCTTCTTTCAGTTTTGTCTTTTCCTGAGTCTGTGCTAGTTTTTCCTGATATCCCGGAAAATCCAGCGGGTCTGTTTCGCTTACATCTTCAAACCACGGTTCAAACGTACCGGCGTCCGCCACCATGCGGATTCGGTTTTTTGTACGGACGCGGAAATAATAGCCGCATTCTCTGCAGACATACTTATTTGCAATCGTCTCTGTCTTTGATAGAACCGCGCCGCACTTTTTACAGTGAAAGGCATCTCTGCCGGAATGGCTGTCTGTACTCAGCGGCGTTTTTTTATCCGTATCCTGTGCTTTTGCTTCCGGTCTTATTTCATAATCCGGCACAGGCATCGTTTCCTGCTTTAATAACTGTTTATTTTTTCTTTTCTCATTCCATTTACGAATCCACGTCATGCTTTTGCCTCACTTCCAATTGCAAACATGATTTCCGCAGAAGCTGCCAGTTTTCCTCCGACGGATGCTGTACACTTTCCGATTCCCACCGGGCCTTTGACCTTTACAATCTCTGCTTCAAGCTGCAGCACATCGCCGGGAACGACCTTGTGCTTAAATTTTGCAGAATTGATTCCCGCAAAATAGGCTGTCTTTCCTTTCATTTCCGGCTGCGACAGCATCGCTACTGCCCCTGCCTGGGCCATTGCTTCCACTATCAGTACACCCGGCATAACCGGTTCGCCTGGAAAATGACCCGCGAAATACGGCTCGTTATAGCTGACACATTTCCGCGCGCTTACCCGCCTGCCCGGCTCTAATTCTTCTACTGTATCTAACAGCATAAATGGCTGTCTGTGCGGGATAATTTCCATAATCTGTGACGCATTTAATAAAGACATCCGTTTTCCTCCATTTTTTTCTGCATTCAGCCGTCATATTTCGATACGGCGAGTGTTGCATTGTGCCCGCCAAATCCAAGAGAATTCGATAATGCATGGCGTACTTCTTCTTCATACGGCTCCCTGCAGTAATCCAGGTCTAATTCTTCATCCGGTGTCGTATATCCTGCGGTCGCATGAATATAGCTGTCCTGAATTTCTTTTACACAGGTGATAAATTCCACTGCCCCTGCTGCCCCCAGCAGATGACCAATCATGGATTTTGTGGAATTGATGTGAATCCGGTCTGCATGGCTTCCAAACGCCAGCTTCACTGCTCTTGTTTCAAACAGGTCGTTATGATGCGTCGCTGTCCCGTGCGCGTTAATATATGTAATGTCTTCCGGCGCCAGTCCAGCATCGGTCATGGCATTTGTCATTGCCCTAGCGGCTCCTGCGCCGTCTTCTGCCGGAGAAGTAATATGGTATGCATCCGAAGAGCATCCGTATCCTGTAACCTCCGCATAAATTCTGGCTCCGCGTTTTTTTGCATGCTCGAGCTCCTCTAAAATCACAATGCCCGCACCTTCGCCCATTACAAATCCGCTGCGGTTTTTATCGAACGGAAGCGAGCAGCGGGCCGGGTCGCTTTCCAGGGACAGAGCCGTTAACGCGGTAAATCCTGCAATTCCAACCGGCGTAATGCAGCTCTCACAGCCGCCCGCCACCATAATATCCGCATCGCCGTACTGAATGGTGCGGAATGCTTCTCCGATACTGTTCGTGCCGGTAGCACAGGCAGTTACAGCGTTCATGCTCTTGCCCTTTAACCCATAAGCAATCGATACATTTCCGGCTGCCATATTTGAAATCATCATAGGCACGAACAGCGGGTTGACTCTGGACGGGCCTTTTTCCAGCATTTTTTTATGCTCCCGCTCAATCGCCTGCAGGCTCCCGATGCCGGAACCGATAATACATCCGGCCCGGTAAGCGTCCTCGCTGCTCATGTCAAGCCCTGCATCCTCCACAGCTTCTTTTGCGGCTGCCATTGCGTACTGGCTGAACAGCTCCATGCGTTTTGCGGATTTAAAATCCATGTAATTTTTACCGTCAAATCCTTTTACTTCCGCGGCCAGACGGCATTTATAATCTGACGCGTCAAAATGCGTAATCGGGCCGAATCCGGTTTTCTGCTCTTTCACAGAATTCCAGAATTCTGCCACACTTAATCCAATCGGTGTAACTGCTCCCATTCCAGTTACTGCTACTCTGCGTTTCATTCTTACCTCCTGATTCCAGATGCGGCACCGCCGCCTGTGTTTTCTGCTTTCCGCTCTCCAACTCCCTACATTGCCATACCGCCGTCTGCGCTTATCACCTGCCCGGTCAGATAAGATGACTGGTCAGATGACAGAAACAGTACCACGTCCGCGATTTCCTCCGGCTTCGCCGCACGTCCCAGCGGAATCTGTGCCAGCATCTGTTCTTTGACTTTATCCGGCAGATGCTCTGTCATCTCAGTTTGTACGTATCCCGGCGCAATGGCGTTGACAAGAATCCCGCGGGACGCCAGCTCTCTTGCCGCGCTCTTTGTCAGACCGATGATTCCGGCTTTGGATGCACTGTAATTTGCCTGCCCGGCATTGCCTAAAATACCAGAAACGGAAGTAATGTTAATAATGCGCCCGCTGCGCTGTTTTAGCAGATACCTGGAAGCATGGCGGATTGTATGAAACGTGCCTTTCAGGTTCACATCCAGCACACTGTCGTAATCTTCTTCCGACATTTTCATTAACAGTCCGTCTTTTGTAATGCCCGCATTATTTACAAGAATATCCAGCCTGCCGCTTTTTTTGATTATCATTTCTATCATATCGCCGCATGCTTTAAAATCAGCCACATTGCACTGCACTGCTTCCGCTCTGCCGCCGTTTTGTATAATTTCTGCCGCCGCGGCTTCGGCTGCTTCTTTCGAACCGTTATAATTCAGATAGACATAAGCGCCTTGCTGCGCCAGCCTGACTGCCGCCGCACGGCCGATTCCTCTCCCGGCTCCTGTCACCAGTGCGATTTTACCTGTTAACATAAGCTTCTAACTCCTCCGGTTTTTCAATATGATACACAGATACTTCCCTGTTTATTTTTTTCATAAATCCGCTTAATGTCCTGCCAGGCCCGATTTCTACAAATTCATCCGCGCCCTCTTCAATCAGCAGCTCTATGCTCTGCTGCCAGCGTACCGGAGAAGACACCTGTTTTTCCAGCAAGCCTTTAATTTCCGTGTAATCTGTCACAAAATCAGCAGTCACATTTGATACATACGGAACCGCAATTTCGCGCACCGTTACTCCGGCTAATTCCTCTGCCAGTTTTGCGCCCGCTGTTTCCAGCATCTTTGAATGGAACGGGCCGCTTACCTTTAACGGCAGAATGCGCTTTGCGCCCGCCGCTTTGCATGCTTCTCCGGCTGCCTGGACAGCTGCCTGCTCTCCGGTAATCACAATCTGCCCCGGACAGTTATAATTTGCAACCGATACGATTCCTTCTGTCTGCTCACATGCCTGTTCAATCGCATCCGCATCCAGACCGATGACCGCTGCCATTGCACCGCCCTGCGGCACGGCTTCCTGCATATAAATGCCGCGCTTTCTTACAATACGGAACGCATCAGCCGGGTCTAACGCTTTTGAAACAATCAAAGCGCCGTATTCGCCAAGGCTTAATCCCGCCGCATAATCCGGCCGCAGATTTGCCTGCTCCATTGCCATGTAAATCGCTGTTTCGGCTGTCAGCATTGCTATCTGCGTATATTCTGTAATGTTTATTTTTTCATTTTCTTCGAAACACAGCGCCGGAATATCTAAACCGGTTACATTTGAGGCCAGTTCAAATACCGCTTTGCAGACCTGATACCGGTCATAAAATTCTTTTGCCATTCCGACATACTGTGCTCCCTGTCCCGGAAACATATAGACTGTCTTTCCCATAACTGCTGTTATCCGCCTTTCTGTATGTGTTTGCTTCCTGCCGCCTTTCACTGCATCCATTTACATTTCTTACAGCTTCATCAGTTTTTCTGCCTGTTCCATGATCTCATCTATAATTTCCTTACATGTATTTTCCTGTCTGACAAGCCCTGCAATCTGTCCCGCCATCAGGCTTCCGCCCTTGACATCTCCGTCCATAACCGCTTTGCGCAGGGAGCCGAGCGTAAGTGTTTCTAATTCTTCAAAAGAAGCTCCCTCTTTTTCCATTTTCAGATAATCACGGCTCATCTGATTGCGGAGCACGCGGATTGGATGCCCGGTGGAGCGTCCGGTTACTTCTGAGTCTATATCTTTCGCTTTTACAATGCGTTCTTTATAGTTCGGATGCGCAATTGATTCAGCGGCTGTTACAAACCTGGTTCCCATCTGAACTGCCTCGGCTCCTAACATAAATGCCGCCGCAAAGCCTCTGGCATCCGCAATCCCTCCGGCTGCGATAACCGGTATCTGCACCGCATCCACTGCCTGCGGCACAAGCGCCATTGTCGTCAGCTCTCCGATATGTCCGCCTGACTCCATGCCTTCTGCTACCACCGCATCGGCTCCGGCACGTTCCATCAGTTTTGCCATTGCCGCGCTGGCTATGACCGGAATCACTTTGACTCCTGCTTCTTTCCACATCGGCAGAAACCTGCCTGGATTTCCGGCGCCCGTAGTGACGACAGGCACACCTTCTTCCACAACGACTTTCGCAACTTCCGCCGCATTCGGGTTCATCAGCATCACATTAACGCCAAACGGGCGGTCTGTCAGTTTTTTCACTTCCCGAATCTGCTCCCGCACAATCTCAGGCGGTGCGCTGGCTGCCCCGATAATCCCAAGCCCGCCGGCACTGGATACGGCTGCCGCTAAATGATACTCCGCAACCCATGCCATGCCGCCCTGGATAATCGGATGTTCAATTCCTAAAAGCTCTGTAATTCTGGTTTTCATGATTTTCCGCCTTATTCTGTTACATTATGCTCTTTTAAGTAGGTTATGATGTCGCCAACTGTGGTGACGTTTTCTAAATCTTCTGACGGTATTTCAATGCCGAATTCTTCTTCTAATGCCATGACCAGCTCAAAAATATCCAGGGAGTCTGCACCCAGGTCGTCTTTGAATGAGGTTGCTTCGGTGATGGCTGTATCTGTATTTAACTGTTCTTTTACGATTTCTGCGATTTTTTCTAACATTTTTCTTTCTCCTTGTTTTCGGGGTGCTAAGTTTGTTTGAGAGTCGAATTATTTGATTATCGAATTGTTTGACTCTCAAAGAATCATAGTACGGATGGGAAAATTTGTCAAGATGGAATTGGGGGATTTTTTTGAAAAGGGGGAGGGGGATTTTATGCAAGAGTCATAATCTGCAGCAGCATATCCTCGATAAACCTTTCAAAGCATTCCCGGTCACGCACTCTTTTCAATTGACTTTTCATTTTTTTGTGCCTATAATAATACCAGTGAAAAACCCCCGTTCTATAAAAGCAAGGAGACACTGCAGAATGATTCATTACAAAACACTTACCGAACCGGAAATTACACGGGAGCTGTTCAGCTGTTTCATCCGTCATCAGACCGTTACAAAATGTCTGCGCCGCGAAAACGGCAGGTGGACGGTAAAAGATGTTCCGTTTATTGATAACTGGTCTGAGGATGACTATCGTATACTGGTGCAGTGCCTGAAAAACACTGCTGCAACAGGCGGATTTGTATACGGTGCTTTTGCAGACGGTGTTTTAAAAGGATTTGTATCCGTTGAACCGGAGCTCTGCGGCAGTCAGAAACAATATCTTGACCTTTCCAGCCTGCATACTTCTGAAGATATGCGAAGAAGTGGAATCGGCAGACAGCTTTTCCTGGCAGCAAAAAAATGGGCAAAGGAAAAAGGTGCCGGAAAGCTGTATATTTCTGCACATTCTGCTGTAGAAAGCCAGGCATTTTATGAAGCTCTGGGCTGTGTGGATGCACAAGAATACATTCAAAAGCATGTGGAACAGGAACCGTATGACCGCCAGATGGAATGTGATTTAACTTCATGAAAAGCGAAATTTTACTTAGCAATCAGCCAGAGTTTTGCTTAGTAATCAGCCAGAGGAAAGATAAAGATGGATACCGTAATCAAAGACTGTGAGAATAAAAAATATACAATCGATGATATTTACGCTCTGCCCGAAGGAGAAAGAGCGGAGTTAATCGACGGACAAATTTACTATATGGCCCCGCCAGGCCGTACGCATCAAAAACTTGTGAGCAGACTGCATCAGACAATTGCAAACTACATCGATGCTCATCATGGAACATGCGAAATATATCCTGCTCCGTTTGCTGTATTTTTAAACAAAGCGGATAACACCACTTACCTGGAACCAGACCTGTCTGTAATATGCGATATTTCCAAATTAGACGAACAGGGCTGCCATGGAGCCCCGGACTGGGTAATAGAAATCGTCTCCCCAAGCAGCCGCCCCAGGGATTATATAAAGAAACTGCTGAAATACGGTTCCAGCGGCGTCCGGGAATACTGGATTGCCGACCCTGATGAAAAACTCGTTACTGTCTATCAGTTTGAAAAAGAAACCATGATACAATATACTTTCGGCTCAGATATTCCAGTCGGAATTTTCAGTAATTTTTCCATCAGAATACAGTAACTGTCAAAAAGAATTCACAAAAACTCAGAAAGCTTCAGAAAGGATTTCTAATATGGAATCAGCAAATGCTGCTTATAGAAAGGACGAAAAAATAAACGGCACTGTATACGGCATGTCGCCTTCTCCAAATTTCAGGCATGGAATTATAAACGCAAATATCAGCAGAATGATTGGAAACGGCTTAAACAACAGTCTGTATCTGGTATTCATGGAAAACCTGGATTATCATTATCACCCGGAAATAAACGATGACTATTTCTGCCCGGATATTATGATTATCTGTGACCGGAATCGTTTAAAAGGCGGAGCATACAGCGGAGTTCCTAAATTTATTGCAGAAACCCTGAGTCCTTCCACCGCAATACGTGACCGCACAGTAAAAAAAGATGCCTATGAAAAAGCCGGTGTAGAAGAATACTGGATTGTTACCCCAAATGGAAAATCGCTCGAAATCTATTATTTAAACAATCACAAATATATTCTGCAACAAAATTACATTCTGGTAAGTGACCCGGAAGATTCAGATTTCAATGCTGAAACAGTAATTACATTAAAAGCATTTCCAAACGTAACCATGACATTAAAAGATATATTTGAAAATGCAGATTAAAAACAGAACGTTATCCCTTCTCCCCTGCATCCTTCCAGATGTGTCCCTTGTGCGCAGACAGCACTTCCCGTCACCCGCTGGCTTCCACAAATTTACGCCAAAAACCACTGACACTCTCCTTAACCTTTATCTGGCATGCAGACTATAAACTATTTCCAGCAAATATCTATGCCGCACCCAGAATATCTCAAATAACACTTGCCAAATAACAGCCGCCAAATAACAGCCGGGAGAGGGGATTTACCCGGTCTTCCTGCGGCATTGGAAGAATGTTTAGAATCCCTTAGTATTCTGCCCTGTAACCAGGCGGCAAAGCCGAAGCGGCACCTTTAGCTGCTGGCTGCAGGCCAGGGCGAACTAGGTGCCGCGACCGTCCGGGGCCACAGCCTGGATGCAGAATACTTAGGGATTCTTAACATTCTGGAGCCGCCGCAGGAAGACCGGGTAAATCCCCTCTCCCGGCGTCCGAGAGGCCACAATCCCCCTGCCATCCCCTGCAGCATCTGTCTATTTTTTATAAATCATTCTCGCATATTCCTTCCCACTGTCCTGCGCAGTCCCAATTCTTCCTTCCTCCACCATCTTCTGTATCCGATACGCATACCACCAGTCCCCAGCCCCTATCTGTGTTCTTCCAATAACATCCCCTATAATCCTTGCTTCTTTCTCCGGCCGTCCAGTCATCCTGTCCAGAATCAGAAAATCATAAAATTCCTCCGGCACACTCAGCAGCCTTCCATTTACAACAGCCCTTAACATACCGTTTCTTTCTGCTGCCTCGCGCCATTCCTGCGCATACATCATCCGCTCCAATTCTGTCAGCTTTTTCTGCCTGTCCAAAAAATCACTAAACCGCTCACACTCCATATCACCCCATCCCTGATACACAGTAATACAGCGGGAACGGATTTCATAATCCGGCAGGTCAACAACATATATCTCCGCCCTTGTTTTAGCCAGCTCCTGGCAAATCCAGCATAATCCGCAGTACGAATACGGCGCTTTGCTGTACCAGATACGAATCGGGCTGCCGTCTGCCGCCAGTTCCTTTAATCTTGCATAATCTTTATCGTACTGCAGCATCCGTTCCAGCTGTTCCTGTCTGAGCCATCTGTCTGATTCCTGCGCACCGTCCGGGTCTTTCAATTTTTCCAGGTCTTCTGGTTTTTCCGGGTCTTTCAGTTTTATCAGCTCCTCCAGTTCCTCCAGCTCCTCATCCGTCCGGCTTCCCAGCATCCGCAGCATCATGCGCTTTCGCTCCTGACTGTTCACTGGATGCTGAATACTTCCGATATCCAGCATATAACCCAGACAGAGAACTTCATCCGGTGAACCCGGCACCCCTGTCCATTTCTTCTTTATTTCCGGCATACGTGATTTATCACCGAAAACAGCCTCCGGTCCGATAATGCCTCTGCTGCCTTTTGCACATTTCATAGACGATGCTTCACTGTCTCCAAATAATACTTCTGTCATTGCTTTCCTCCCTCTCTCAGTCCCTGGCAGCCGTAACAGATACGACTGCAAACTCACTATGCTTTCCCGTACGCAGCGGATACCCCCATCCGGCAATTCCCGATGATACGATTAAATGCATATTCCCAAATGTTTTCATTCCGTAATTTACCGTACCCTTATCAAATAATTCTGTAATCAGCCCTACCGGCCACATCTGTCCGGCATGGGTATGGCCCGACAGCATAAGGTCAAATCCGGCTGCCGCATTTTCTTCCATATCACGCGGCTGGTGGTCTGCAATCACATGCACGGCGGTCTGCGGCATTCCCTCCAAAAGCGTTTCACAAGACTTTCTTGGAATCTGTTCCAGAACGGCATCCGAACGGTCGCGGCGCCCGGATACGGACAGTTCTTCATTCAGCATAACCGTTTCATCCTCCAGAATATGCACACCCGCGTCCCGGGCTGCTTCTGACAGATTCTCTGCTGTAAAATCGCAGTTTTTATTATATTTCCCTTTATCATGATTTCCATAGACATAATAAATCCCATAGGTGCTCTGAATCTGTCCCAGAGTCTGAAACGCCTGCGTTACTTCCTCTAAGGACGATGCCTCGTCCACAATATCTCCGCCCAGCACGACAAGGTCCGGCTCTTCTGCTTCCATGCGCCTGCACTGCTCCTGCAGCTTTTCCTGATTCATCGTTGTTCCAAAATGCAAATCTGACAAAAACACAATCCGGTATCCTTCCCGGCGGATTTCCTTTTGCACAGGCACTTCATACTCTGTCACGATAATACGGTGCATATTGAGGTAAGCATATCCCATAATCGCTGCCGTAATCAAAAGAGGCAGAGCGCTGCTGCGGTAAATTTTATTCCACACATCCGGAATACTGAGCCCGGCCTTTTTTATCAGCAGACGGATAATATCGATGACTGCAGATGCCGCTGTAAAATGCAGGACAAGCAGCGCCCCGGTTCCAAACAGATTGACAGAACAAAGCACAAGCAGCAGAGCAGTGAAAGCGGCTATGATTTTTTTTCGTCTGATTTTATTCTCTCCAGGAAACAATCCCAGAAATCTTTGCACAATCATATACAGATAAATACCGGGCAGTATCATAATGATTCCTGATAAAATGAAAAAAAATCCCATTGATGTCTTATCCTTTCCATTTTTAATGTTCCAGGTTCTTGACCTGACGATAATGACATTATAACCTATGCCGCCACATAAATCAGCTTCTATTTTTAAATTTCTTTTGCTTATGTTAATCGAAATCTGGATGCTAAAAATAAAAGGGATGTAATAGAAATATTCAGGGAACTAAAGAAATTGGGAAAAACAATTATCTGCGTTACTCATGATTAAAGAAGCTGCCGATTCCACAGATACCTGTCTAAGGCAGCATACGTTCTTTACACCCTTTACGTAATTTGCTATAATTGGCTTGCAGCAATCATTACAGATTATCCGTGAAAGCAAGTGATTATATGACAGGCAGGAAAATTATTCATTTAATTCAGTAACTGGAAGATGAAGGCATGACTGCTGAAAAGATAATAGAAATTATCAAATATGTTGAAACGGCAGAACCAAAAAAAGAAACAAAACAGCAAAGAAACCGCATCTGGCCAGAATGACGGATAGCTGACAGTTATCCATCACTCGTCTAATAAACAGAACATCCAAAAGAAAAAATCGAGTTATTCCCCTATCCTGTTTCGCACATCCGCCACAAAACTCAGCGCATCATTCCAGCGTATCGTCAGTCTCCCCGCAGTCCTGTGCCATCATCAAATCAAAAATCGTCTCCTCGACCACCCTGACACACGCATCCGTATCCTTCTTAATATCGCTGCCCCAAAACCGGATAACCGTCCACCCCTGAAACAGCAGCTGCTTATTTACTTCATCATCCCGCTCTCTGTTTCTGGATATTTTACTGACCCAGTACGCTCCGTTGTCCCCTTTTTCAAGTTTCGGCTTCAAGACTTCCCAGTCTTTTCCATGAAAAAACTCCCCGTCACAGAAAATCGCTATTTTATGCTTTGTAATCACGATATCCGGTTTTCCCGGAATGTCTCTGCAGTTTTTTCTGTATTTGATTCCTTTCTTCCATAAGGCCTTTCTTAAAAGAATTTCTATTTTCGTATCTTTTGATTTGATGTTTTTCATATTTTTATGCCGCTGCTGCGGGGTAAGCGTATCCATAAACAGCACCTCCTCTTCGGTGTCTGCACAGGCTGTGCGTTACATCCCGGAATCAGCCGTCCGTTTTCTGCCCGGTGCTGGAATGTAATCCTGCAGGTTTTCTATTTTTTCATTCGCAAGATACAGTTCAAACATGTCCCAGGCGCTTAATCTGACTGCCGCAATATTTTCCAGCATCTGAGGGCCGGCCTTTCGCAGCATTTCCATTTCAACACAGCCAAATTCCGTCGAACTCCTGCTGTCTGTGCCCTGGTTTTCCTGTAAAAAGGTATCTTCTCCCGGAAACAGAAACATATTCTGCACATAAGCATATCCCTGTGCACTGATAAAATCTTCATAAGCCAGCTGATACAGATACTGCTTCGTAATATCCGCAATTCCCGGCTGCCCGGTCACTCTGCAGCCGTCTTTACTAACTTTAAAATCAATGCAGTAATATTTTGCATCGAATATTGCGAAACAGTATTCTCCGCTTTCGCCAAATGGATAGATACGGATAAAATCCGGTCTTAAAGTATCTGCCGTATCATCCGTCATCCAGGGATTTATTTTATGCCATACCGGTCTTTCTATGATTTCTTTCAGTGTTTCTGCTTTTGTGATATCCCTGCCGCAGTCAGATGCATCCGCTGCTGCGCCAGGGAGCTCTGTCAGCCGGATATCGAGCATATTTCCAAAATTCTGCGCGCAGACTTTTTCCCATATTACATGAAAGCTGTTTGTACCGTAAAGGCTGAAGCTGGTGTTTCGCTCTCCCGCTTTTTCATTTGCAATATAAGCATCTATTGTTTTTAACAGCGTCTGCTTCCTTGTGACAAACTGAGTCCTCAGCTCTCTTTCCAGGCGGTACCGGATGCCGTCTGCATCGCCGAAATCATCCAGTGTCTGGCTGGTGAGCTCTGCCTGTGCGAGGTCAAATAAATCCAAAATACCGGTATCTTTTAATTTCTGCGTACACTCGGACAGTACACACGCATGCAGCCTGGTAAAGTAATCCATTTCGTTGACCTGCGTGTTTTTTGTCTTCAGCTGAACATAACAAGGCCTGCCGTTCTGCAGCAGGGCAAAGGTTTCATGAATGGTCCTATCCCAGAGAATTTCGCCTTCACCGTCTGTCTCTATCATTTCTTGCTCGTTCGTATACAGCCCGTACTGAAAATAATCTTCCAGAAGATACAGCGCAGCTGCAAGAGAATTGAATATTGTATCACTGCCTTCGCCGCTGCTTAAATACAAAAGCTGCGCCTTTTCATTGTATTTTTTAATAACATTCAGTACCTGCTTTAACTGCTTTAACGGCTTCGTTTCCGATACAATGTATTTCGGATAACACTGGAAAAGGCTCTCTCCTGCCAGGACAATCCCGACAAAATCAAAAATATAAGCAATGCCGGCATGGTTTTCGCTTACATCCGCGAGCACTTCATCCTGTTCGCAAAATTCACCGTACTGTGCATCAGCTGCTTTCACGGCTTTCACAATTCCGTATTTTTTTAATATGCCTGTCAGCCGTTTCGCTTCTTCTATCGTTACCTGAAGCTCATCAGCGATTTCATACAGCTGATAATGCTTTCGTTCCCTAAAAAAACCTTTCGCCATCGTGCACCGCCAGCCCTTGCAGGCCAAATATTTCTTCGCCCGTTTCTTCAAATGCCCTGCAGATTTCTGAAAAAATCATCTGTCCTCTGTGTCCTTTAAAAATATTTGCCGGACGCATTTTCATTACATCCTCAAATAAATACATCAGCACTTTGCTCTCAAATGCCCTGACAAATTTGTCCTCATCGTCCATCGCCTGGTCTAACATTGGCTTTGACAGAAAAAACGGGCCTAACAGTTTATCTTCATTCACTCTGCACTCCTGAACCAGAATGCGGTTGATTTCTTTGCGCAGCCGGTTCCAGTTCAGGTATCTTCGATGCTCTCCCATCCCTATCGGAATCTCATAGTTTTCTACGCTTTTTTCAGATTCGTCAATGCCCAGATACTGAAAGCTCCATCTGCGCTTAAATGCCGTATCCATCGGATAGACGCCCTGGTCCGCGCTGTTCATGGTCGCCCAGATAAACAGATTGTCCGGCAGCTTTAGATACGGATAATCCTCCGGCTGTCCGCCAAATCTCTCTGCCAGATATCTGCGGACGTCTTCCGATGCCTGAATGCCATATTCACTCACGCCGTCAGCATCCCGGTCCAGAAGCTGAAAAATATCGCCGAATACAGCCGCCACCCTGGCCCTGTTAATTTCCTCCACCAGAAGAATGTGAGGCTGCGGATGTTCCGTACTGCCGCTGTCCAGTGCATCTGCGTAGATACGCATAAACGGGCCTGGCACAAACTGATAGGTAATCATCTGTCCGTCTGATACGGGTTTATATGTGCCTGCAAACTGCGCATACGAATAATCCGGGTGAAAAGTTACCCGCTCAAGACTTCCGCTGGTATTTTTCAAAAGCTTTTCTGCATCCTGATTCAGGCGGAAACTTTTTCCGGTCCCCGGGGCTCCGAATACGATTCTGTTACGGTCAAATCCGGTCTGCAGCTTTGTGTGGTATACAAGTTCTTTTTTCTGCCGGATTTTCGGTACCGCTGTCTCTGCCCTTTTCGCCCCGTCTTCTCCTTCACCCGGTAATCCGGCTGCTGAGTGCTCCATTCCCTGTGCCCGAAAGACTGCATGATTTATCCCTGCCTGAAACATCTGAGCAGAAGTCTGGGAAGCTTCCTGCCCCGGCATTCGAAACGTAAGCTGCGCGCCCTCATTTCCGAACAGGGATATGCCGCCCTCGCTTCCATTACCATAAGCATCATGAATGCTTTGCGTTTTTATATCCATATACTGCTGATAGGAACGCCTGTATTCGTTAAAATCAGGATATCCTTTATATTTTAATTTGTCCGCATCCGTTTCATCCGTTCTTGTTCCGCCGGGAATATCCACCTTAACCCCCGCGGTCTCAGAATCAGCATCCGCATCAAAAGCAGCAGATTCCGGATTCTCCTTAAGTCCCAGCCGTTTCCTGAGATTTTCACACTTTTGCGGCGTCCACATTTTTGTATAAGTAAGAATTTCGAATAAATCTGCTTTATTATCTCTTGTCAGGCTTTCATGATAAATCTCGATGACGCCTTTTTTATTTTCCTGCACGCACCCTGACCAGCAGAGCACCTTGACCATTTCACGCAGCTGCCTTTTACACTGGTGCCAGTCGCAGCCTTTCTGTTTCATCTGTGTATCATCATCCGATAAAAAACCGGTTCTGCTTCCGCTTCTTCTGGATTCTTTGATTCTTTTTACAATTTCCGCCAGGTCCGGCTGTTTCTTTTTTGCAGCCGCTTCACTGCAAAAGATATATTCGGCGATTTCATCCATCGTAAGATATGCTTCCTGGGAAGAGCCCGTCATATGCAGCAGATACAGCACCTGCAGAATGACCCGCATCGGCGCAATCGTAATCCCGTCTTCCACCGCCAGCACAAACGAATCCTTTGTCCTTGGATTGGGAAACTGAAATTTTTTGATAAAATTCAGCACGGCCCGTCTGACATTTCCCTGCGCACATTCCCTGGCACACTGGCTGTCTTTGGTCAGATTAAAATAAAAGCCGAGCGTTTTCATATTATTATTTACATTTTTATCTTCTTCCGCACTGGGTACACGGTTTTCGGCAAAACATGTCCCGGCCTCGCGCAGGGCCTCTTCCAGATTCCGTATTCTTAAATCATTTGTAAACAGATAATGAAACAAACTAAGCCTCCTCTAACAGCTCACAGACTGCTTTTGCAATTACATATGCCAGCAGCGGCGGAACTGCATTTCCAATCATCTGATATGCATTCCCCCTGCTCCCGATAAATTCAAAATCATCCGGAAATGACTGCAGCCTCGCGGCTTCCCGGACTGTAATCGTCCGCTGCTGGGCCGGGTCATAGTGGATAAACCGGTTGCCGTCTTTGTATAAATGGGCAATAATCGTTGTGCTCGGCTCCTTTGGCTCCAGCACATGATAACGGTGTATCGGAGATTTGGAGCCAATCTTTTTCTCATACAGCTCACTGATTTTTTTACTGTCATACACCCTGGCCCCGGATGCCACGTCTTCCTCCAGAATGCGGAAAGTATCCATGTCCCTCAGATTGCTGTATCTCGGCACATGCCAGGTTATGCCGCATTCCGGTGTCGTATGTGATATTTTCTTTTTATGGCTTTCTTCGTCAAACAGCGGCATGCACTTTGGCAGGTCCCCTATCGCCTGTTCCACCGTTTTTTTCTCTGCGCATTGATACTTCGGAAGCAGTATCCTATAAAACCGCTTTAACACCTGTTCCGGTTCGGGAAAAATCTGCCTGTCGATTCCCACAATCACGACCCGGTTTCTGTTCTGCGGTACGCCGTAATCGCTGGCATTGACCACCGCGTCCCTCAAATCCGGCGTTACCGCATAGCCGATGCTTTCAAATCCTTTTTTAATAAGCTCTGTAATCGGTGTCCCTGCCGGAGCCGCGCTCAAAATCCCCGGTACATTTTCAAATACAAACAGCTTCGGACGGCATCTGTTTACGGCATACAGATAATGCTCGAACAGATAATTGCGGTAATCATCCCTCATGCCGTTTTCGTCCCTGACCCGCCCGGCCACAGAATAGGCCTGGCAGGGAGGCCCGCCGATAATCAGGTCAATGCCGTTTTCCTTCCGGATAAAATAATCCAGCCCTCTGCCGCTGCCAAATTCTTCATCCTGCCATCCTTCAAAAAGCTCTGCTTCCCTCTGAATGTCAAACCGCATGACACGCTCCGCGGCATCCGCTTCCTTCCACTTTGTTTTCAGGCGGTGGCGCAGCGTATTGACCTGCGGCGCCAGCCATTCTACAGCCGCAGCCTCCTTATATTTCCCTGTCTGCAGAAATCCTTCGGTCAGTCCCCCGCATCCGGCAAACAAATCTATCATTTTATATTTTCCGCACATTTTGTCATTCCTTCAAAACAGCTCTTCGTTTTTAGCGAGGCGCCCTTTTCAGATATTCCTTCAGCCTCGATGCCACAGCCTCTCCGAGCATCGGCGGCACCGCGTTGCCCACCTGTTTATACTGCTGGGATTTATTTCCATAAAAAATAAAATCATCCGGAAAACTCTGCAGTCTTGCACTTTCCCGCACGGTCGGAATCCGGTTATATTTATAATGGAAATGGGACCTGTGGCCTGTATTAATCGTCAGAGACGGCCTTTGGCTGTGATACCTTGTAAGCGCTTCGTGATATTTATACATTCCCCGGTACTCCTCCGGCAGCGCTTTGTAATTTTTCCCTTCCGGGACAAGGGCAATCATCTTTTTTGTTTTTTCGATTGGAATGCTGCCAATATGATTATAGACCTTTTGAGAGTGTTTCCGCATTTTTTTCTGATAGTCCGTTAACGGCTCCGACTGATAATCCTGCTCTTCTTCCCCGTAAATGATTTCTCCCGCGTCTGTCTGCAGGGAAGGCAGGTCGCCGATGGCGGCTTCACAGGACACATAATGTTCCGGCAGCGTATCCGGCTTGGGGAACGAAAATTCTGTTTCCGTGTCCCTCAGGCCGACAAAGAAAACACGCCTGCGAATCTGCGGCACTCCGTAGTCCGGCGCGTACAGCAGCCGCGGCACCATGTTATATCCGATTTTGCGGAAATCCTCTTTAATCCGCTCCGCACCGATTCCATGATTCGTCAGCAGCATCCCGGGCACATTTTCCAGAACAACGGCCTGCGGCTTTACTCTGTCGGCCAGCTTGACCATCGCCAGGTACAGTGAATTTCTTTTATCATTCATATCCCTTGGCCCGGCAATCGAAAATCCCTGGCAGGGAGGCCCGCCCGCTAAGACATCCAGCTTTATCTTTTTCTTTTTTAAGTAATCGACAATGATATCTATGTTTTCATGATGAAATAAATCTAACTGCATGGCCTCTGCCTGGCCGTGGTTTTCCTGGAAGGTCTTTAACGCAGCTTCATCATTATCAACGCCTAATACCACATGATATCCCGCATCGTAAAAGCCTCTTGACAGTCCGCCGGCGCCGGAAAATAAGTCCAAACATGTAAACTGATTCTTACCCATGACATTCCTCTTTCTGCTTTTTACAAACCGCAATATAATGCATTATAATACACAATGCGGGTATTCTCAACTGAAAAATCGCAGAATCTGAAATGTCTGGTAACAGTTTTGGTTAAGTCTCCTTCTCCCGGTATGCAATGATAACTTCATATATCCTGCGCCCGTTACATTCAATTTCCCTGCTCTCTCCCGGTGATTTCTGATTCTCGCAGAAGCTTACCAGATATCCCTGCTCCGCGCCTCTCGCTTCCAGATAACCAGCCAGCTGCTCATAGCCTTCACGCTCTTTTTTGATGCCATGCCACAGCTTTAATTCCACGATAAATTCTTCAGGCCCGTAAAAAACCTGAATATCCATTCTTGTATTCTGCCTGGTCTGTGATTCTACTGCATAATGGCCTGTTCCATTTATAATCGGGCGCAGAAAACAAAGAAACAAAAGCCTGCCCTGGCGTTCTACAAACCCTTCATCTTCCCTCCGGTACTCCGACTTTAAAAACATTGCAAATTTTTCCAGGACCAGTTTCATATCCAGTCTTCCATTTCGAATATACTGGAATTTATCCGCGTATTTCGGCAGAAGCAGATTTTTAGTTTTATTCACAGATATCAGATATTCATAAATATATGTCTCAAAAACAAGGTTCGAGATGCCGACCTGGCCGTCTTTATTCTGGAAAATGCCATACATAGCGCCTCTTGCAATTTCAGGATTTGACAGTACAAAAGGTACTGCCTCTCCCTGTATCAGCACTGCCTCCGCCAGTTTTCTAAAATCTTCATAATTCTCCAGATTTTTAATGACATCATCGAAAAGCGTATTTGTGCCGCGAAGCAGTGCATTCAAAGCGGTTCGAAGCCCATCCGCGTTCCAGTGCAGATGTTCTTCATCGATTTTTTTACACAGCCAGCTGACAAGAAATGGATAACCGCCCGTATATTTATGCAGCTCGCATGCTATAGCATGTACATCCATGCCTGTATGATAATCTGCCTCATATTCCAGCAGCATGCTTTCGATTTCTTTCACAGAAAATCCCATATCTATCTGAAAATCTGCCGCAATGTTCCAGGGACTGTTATACTGCTGGCTTTGTTCTGGACGCAGCTTCATTTTTAAGTTCTTTATATCGTGAACGCCCGCTAAAATAACACTTTTAAATGTAGCATCGCGTCCCGCATTTCTCCGCAGATATTTCTGCCGCAGCAGCCCGAGCAGAAGCAAAAACAGCTGGTTATCTGCTGCCTTGTCTGTTTCATCTGCCATTAAAATAATTTCCCTGCTGCTGATGCGGCAGAGCTTTGTGATTCTCCTGTTCAGGTCATCCATAGGCAGTGTGCCGGAAACCGGTTCCCGAAAAATTTCCAGCAGCGTATCTGAAACATCATTTAACAGCAGAGCCTCCGCTATTTTATTCGAAAAACCCTGAGCCAGCGAAAAAATGGATTCAAAACAGTCGTCCGAAGCTTCAAAGCTAAGGTCCAGTACAATGTAATCATTTTTCAGCCGATGATACAGCAGCTCTAACGTCGTTGTTTTCCCATACTGTCTGGCACAGTTTATCGTAAAGTATGCATCGCGCTCAATATATTTATCGATAATCAGACTAATCTTTTCACTTGTATCTGCCATATAATGCAGCCTTGGGATACAGAGTCCTGTGATATTAAATTCTTTTTTCCCAGCCATACCTGATTTCTCCTTGCATTTTTATAAATCAAAATCCAGCATCCGTTCTACAATTCCATTCATTTGTCTGTACTCTTTCTATTTTGGGAACAATCATCTGCATGAGCAGCCCTGTATCATCCTGCATCGGCTTTTGCGGAATCGGCTCCCCTTTTCCCTGACTGTACAGATTGGCTGTAACCGCAAGGCAGACGGCGTCCACAATGTCATCTTCCATGCATCTGTATTTCTCTGCCTGCTCTGTGATAAACCGGACGTCTGCCTGCGGAAGATAACGCCTTAGAATTTTCACCCTTTCCAGCATACCGGCGCACCGCTGCTTCTTCGTCATGACCACGGCCCCGTTCAGCTTTGCAAAACATACTTCCAGATGACTTTCTTTTATCACATTCCGAAATTCTGCATGATGCTGCAAAAACTCATCTAATTCTCTTATTTTCGGGAAAATAGCGATTGCCTGTGAAGAAAGCCCGGCGCCAAGCACCTTTTGGTTTTCCTCTGTCTGTTTCTGTTTTGACTGCGCATATACCGCCTGCCTGCACGGAGATGGAAAAACCGTCGAAGAACGCTTTTTCAGTATTTTCCTGGCTTCTGCGTCCGGCCTTATCTGCTGTTTCGTGCCGGGAAGACCGATTACCATATCAATCAGTATCTGGTCAGATGCCGGATGTGCCTGCACCAGTTCCTCTATGGTACCGTATTTTTCCACCTGCAGCCTGCCGCCGCTGATTACGGCCGCAATCCAGCCGCCTTTGCAGCCGTCAGCGCCAATGCATGTTACCGTCTCATCCAGCCGGTATGTATCTGCCGTCCTGCCAAGCGGTATTTTCCCTGCCATTCGGATAATATGCGCAAGATTCTTATTTCCCGCAAAACGGCTTTCATCGGTAAAATCTTCTGAAAGACTCAGCCATTCCAGAGGATTTAGTTCTTCCTGAAGATTTACGTTCTTATTCAGCCGCCCTGCATAAATTTCCAGTACATAATCATGGACATAATATGTGAAATCCATCAGATGTACCAGCTGAATATCATCCCTGGATATCCCCGTTTCCTCCTGCAGTTCTCTATATGCGGCATCCAGCCCTGATTCTGCGCCTTCCGCTTTTCCGCCCACAAAATTATACAGGCCCTGATACGGCTCCTTCGTTCTTCTGCAAAAAAGTGCCTTCTGTTCACTTTCATGAAATACGGCAATACAGTTATAAACTCTCATCCGGCTTCCTTCTTTCGTTTATTTTTTCTCACAATCACAGCTTCGTTCTTTCGTTTATTTTTTTCTCACAATCATATTTACCCACGGTTTATTTTTATAATCCGGCCTTACATCCTGTGATTCAAAGCTCTCTTCCAATGCAAACAGCCCGTCTTTTAAAAACAGCTCTTCCAGCTCCTCTTTATGATAATCACTGAAAAGCCGTTCCAGACGTACTTCCTGGACATCTCCGTCTTTAAAGGACGCATATAAAATCCCGTCTTTTTTCAGCGCTCTGTGAAATTTCCGCAAAATAGCCGGAAGAACATTTTTCTCCACATGCAGCAGCGAAGCGCACGCCCAGATACCGTCATATTTCCCGGTATCATCGATTTCATCAAACCGCATGCATTTCACCGGCATTCCCAGATACTCCGACGCGGCCTGGCACATCTTTTCAGAAGCATCCACAGCCTGTACCCGCAGCCCGTATTCTAAAAACACCCTGCTGTCCCTGCCGCTTCCGCATCCGGCGTCTAACACCAGACTGCCCGGCTTCAGGCGCTGTAAAAATTTATTCTGGCAGAAGCTCATATCCATACTTTTTGTCCTTTCGATAAATGCCTCTGTATTCCGGTTGTAATAATCAATTGTAAAATCTGTATTCTGTTTTTTTATTTTACTGTCGTCACCAGTAAATTCACCTGGAATCCCAGCTGCACGTATCCCTGTATCTGTCATCGTCTTTTTCATCACTCCGTATCCGCTTCCAATTTTTCCGCCCTGTAACAAATGCTGCTTCATATTTTTCTGCAGCGCAGTATTTTCCGGCAAATCTGTCAGCCTGCAGTTTTTTGTTTTAAATACCCAGATTATATATTCTTCATCGGATTCATCCGTTTTTTGTATCTCAAACCTTCTCTGAAAGTCCAGAATATGCGAATTCTCAGGCAGAAGTTTTTTCAATTCGGGCGACAGCAGCCAAGAATTGCAAACAAACTCTGCATCCTGATACTCCGGGAAGTAAGTATCAAAAAACTTTCTGGCACTGCTGACAGATTCCCCGCATGATTCTTTATCCAGACATGCATCCGACGGAATATGCACACTGAGAACCGGCCTGCCTTCTGTCTGTTTCATCTCATATTCCAGCGCACCCAGCCGGAATAAACTGCCGCTAATCTGCCGCGCCGTCCACCATTCCCGGTCAAACGCATATTCCCCGGTCTTTTCCCTGCATTCCTCTATAAATCTCGGAAAACAGCCCATCGTATCCCAGAATATACGTTCCGAAATTCCCCTGTCCATATACCAGCTGTACAAATCCGCTGCACACGCCAGCATGCAGGTCAGCATTTTCACATGCCTGTTATCTGTTACAAAAAGCTGACGGAGCATTTTCCTCGTCTCTGCTTCTGTATCCATTCGTTTCAATCCGTCTGCAAGAGGCCGTATTTTCTGAAATTCTTCTGTCTGGGAATATCTGACTGCTTCCGTCTGCAGTTCCTGCTGCAGATGGATTCCTTTGCATAATTGTTCTAAATTCATAACACCCTTCTTCCATTTGTTTGTTTCGAATTTTTTGAATTCACCTGAATTCCATTTTACCATGCGGTGAGAATTTTATCTACTTTGAATTCTGCAATTTATGGGAAGCCGGGACATCTCCAAATCCCCCGGCAGAAATTTCTGGAACCCTCAGATATTATTTGCTACCACCCCAAAAAAATGATATACTTTCTTCAGCAGCAAACAGACATCAAGGAGGCAGTCAAATGTTACTAAAAGATATCCCGAAAGGCCAGAGCTGCATTGTAGAACAGTTAAACCTCCCATTTCAAATGGAACGCAGGCTGGAAGCTCTCGGCATGACAAAAGAGTCCGTGATATCGGTATTAAACCGCAAAGGACGCGGAATCATGATTATTAAACTGCGCGGCGCCCGTTTTGCATTGGGTTATAACATGACAAAAAATATTACAGTGCGCAAAGTGAGGGAAACATCATGAAGGAAAAAGAAAACTTAACAATCGGATTTATCGGCAATCCAAACTGCGGCAAAACAACGCTGTTTAACGCCTATACCGGAGCAAACTTAAAAGTCGCCAACTGGCCGGGCGTTACCGTAGAAAAAGTAGAAAGCGCAATCCGCGACCATGGCCTGAATATCCGTCTGGTCGACCTGCCAGGTACTTACAGCCTGACTTCTTATACAATGGAAGAGACCGTTTCCAGACAGTTTATCCTAAGCGATGAAGTCGATGTTGTCATTAATGTCGCAGACGCTTCTTCCCTGGAACGAAGCCTTTACCTGACACTGCAGCTGTTAGAATTAGGCAAGCCCGTCGTGTTAGCGCTGAATATGATGGATATTGTGGAAAAACGCGGCATGGAAATTGACCTGCACCGTCTGCCGGAAATGCTCGGCATCCCGGTGATTCCGGTATCTGCCAGAAAGCGGAGCGGACTTGACTCTCTGCTCCATGCGGCGGCTCATCATAAAGGCCAGGAAGACCCGGACAGCCTGATTCATCACCATAAACATCCTGTTCATCACATCCATGACCATCACTCAGAATACGCCATGGTATATTCCGATGAAATAGAAGATTATATTGACCGGATTATCACAGCCTTGCGGGAAAAATATCCGTCTCTTTCCAACTATCGCTGGCACGCGATTAAACTGTTAGAGCACGATAAAGAAGTAACTGAAACATATCCTGCAGACCTTCCTGAGATATTAAATAAAAATTATGAATCTCAGATTATTAATGAAAAATATGATTTTATCGAAGAAATCATCAGTGAAGTGCTTTTACATAAACAGCGCCAGGACCGTTTTACCGAACGGATTGACGAGGCGCTGACCCATCCTGTCTGGGGAATTCCTATTTTTCTGGGCATTATGGCAGTTGTGTTTTTCCTGACATTTGCCGTCGGCGACTGGATTAAAGGATATTTTGAAACCGCGATTGACTGGCTCTCCGCCGTAACGGAACAGGGATTAAGCGCTATCCATACGCATCCGATTGTCCGCTCTTTAGCGGTAGAAGGAGTCATCGGCGGTGTCGGTACCATTATTACGTTTCTTCCGAATATTTTTATTCTGTTCCTGGCCCTTGCCTTTTTGGAAGACAGCGGCTATATGGCGCGGGTCGCCTATATTATGGAAGGGCTTATGAGCCGGCTGGGACTTTCCGGCAAAGCATTTATTCCCATGCTTCTCGGCTTTGGCTGCACGGTTCCGGCTATTATGGCGTCCCGTGCCCTGGAAAGCAGGCGCGACCGGTTTAAAGTCATGCTCGTAACACCTTTTATGAGCTGTAACGCACGCCTAACGATTTACATCCTGTTTGCTGAAATGTTTTTCGGCAGATATGCCATGCCGGCAGCATATTCTATGTATTTAATCGGCATTGCCGTAGCGATTCTCGTATCGCTGGCGCTGCATCTTTTAGACCGCCAGAAAAGCGAGAACTATCTGCTGATTGAACTGCCGGAATATAAAATGCCGGATGCAAGAACTGTATGGATTTATGTATGGGATAAGGTAAAGGATTATCTTGGCAAAGCCGGCACAACGATTTTTCTGGCTACCCTTTTCATCTGGGTACTGCTGAATTTCGGCCCACACGGCTATTCTCCCGATATGTCAGACGGATTCGGCGCTATCATCGGCAAATGGCTCGTTCCGGTATTTGCTCCGGTCGGGCTGGGGTTCTGGCAGATTACGGTTGCGCTGATTGCCGGAATCTCCGCAAAAGAAGTGGTGGTTTCAAGCTGCGCCGTTTTGTTTGGAATCGTAAACGCAAACTCCGCTTCCGGCATGGCGAAATTTGCGGATGTCCTGCAGGGAATCGGGTTTGGCCCGCTGAATGCATTCTGCCTGATGGTTTTCTGCCTGCTTTATGTACCATGTGCAGCGGCACTGGCAGCCATTCAGAAAGAATCCGGCAGCTGGAAATGGACGGCGTTTGTAACGGTATTTCAGCTCGCTGTAGCCTGGGCAGTCACTTTTATCGTGTACCAGGCAGGAATTCTGCTGGCATAAAGCTGCCGCATCCTGCGTAATCATCTGCAGTTAAATCAAGCCGAAGATTTTGCAGCGGTCTGCTCCTTTTAGCACACTGCTGCAAAATCCACATTCTCCTTTCATTTTACATTCCATATTTAACCATAACCTAAAACTGCTTCCTCTTCATAACAGCCGCCGACACCGCATACGAAATCCCCATCAGCAATACCGCCAGAACACAGATACCTGCCACAACAGCCTGCGGACTCAGCATCTGCAGGACATTTCCAGCCGCCTCCAAATCCACATCAGCCGCTTTCATAATCTGCTGTATTCCATAACTAACTCCTACAATGCAGACAAACACTGCAATCAGCGCCACGCGGCTTCCAGATGAGCCATATTTCAGCTGCACCGGTATCGTAACAGACTGTATCATTGCGGAGGTCAGCATAGATGCCGCCAGTACGCTTCCCCACTCAGCCATTTCGAAATCAAGCTGCTGTACTGCCGCGATTACAGCAGACGCCGCTGTACCGTATATGAATACAGCCGCCAGCATCAGTATGCCGAGCAGATACTTTTCCATTACGTATGTTTTCCGGCTGGCCGGCAGTGTCATTAAAAATCCCATCCCGTTATTTTCTTCATCGTAACTGATTGTACTGATTACAAGCATGGAAAGCATCGCCGACAGATAAGAGAACACAAATCCCTGACTATTTCCTTTTACAAGCAGCAGCAGAGAAACCCCGGCCATAACAATCAGAAACAGCCTCTGAACTTTTAGCAGCTTCAAATCTTTTATGATTAATCCTTTCATCTTTTTTCTCCTTTCACCATCATCATAATTAATTCATCAATACTGCCTTTTTCAATCGCAAGCTGCGGATAATTTTCCATATAAAAACGTTTCTGGTTTGTCAGGCAGCTGATGCCGAACGATTCTTGTTTGCTCCGCAGGATATATTTTTTATCCAGATTTTCATACTGCTCATGCGTCATCTTAAGCAGTGCATAGCTGTCCATCAGCACATCCGTTTCTTCGTGCAGAACCATTTTTCCTTCATGTATCATATAAATATCATCGCAAAAGCCTTCCAAATCACCGGAAATATGGGAACTGATTAAAATCGAGCGTTCGCCCTGTTCCATATATTCACGGAGCAGCTGCAGTATTTCATCCCGCGCCAGTACATCCATTCCGGCTGTCGGCTCATCCAGAATCAGCAGCTTTGCCTCATGGGTCACTGCCGCCAGCAGCTGAAGCTTCCGTTTCATTCCGGTAGAAAATCCTTTCACCCGTTTATTTAACGGCAGACCGAACGCTTTGCATTTTTCGAGAAAAAAATTCCGGTTAAACTTCGGATACAGGCCCGCGAGCACCGGCACCAGGTCCTGGATTGTCAGGTAACCGCTGAATCCTGAATCTGCCAGTACCGCCCCGATTTTTTCTCTGTCTTTTACATCCAGCTTTTCCGGCGGTCTGCCAAATACTTCTGCAGTGCCGTCTTCACAGCTGACTAATCCCAGCAGTATTTTAAATGCCGTGCTCTTTCCAGCGCCGTTCATCCCAATCAGCCCTGTCACACACCCGGGCTTTACTTCCATCGAGCAGTCCAGCTCAAATCCTTCATAATGTTTTTTTGCGTTTACTAATTTTAACATCCTCTTAATCCTCCAGCACAATCTGAAATAATTCTGTAATCTCCTGATCACTCATTCCGCAGCTTCTGCCTTTTCGGATAGCCATTTCCAAATCAGCTTCTACCTCTTTCTTTTTCTCCTCCAGCATCAGCCCCTGATTCGCAAGCGTGACAAAGCTGCCTTTTCCATGCACTGTAATAATAAATCCTTCCTCCTCCAGTGCGTCGTATGCCTTTTTTACCGTCAGCGCGCTGACTTTTAGCTCTTTAGCCAGACTGCGGACCGATGGGAGCGCTGTTTCTTCTTTTAATTCTCCATTCATAATTTTTGCTTTTACCTGTGAAACAATCTGTTCATAAATAGGCTGCATAGAAGAATTATTAATAATTAAGTTCAACCTGATTCCCCCTTTTCGATACAAACAGTATATAACAGTGTAGAACTGTTGTCAACTGTTTTATACTGTTTATCACGATACAATAAACATTCAGATTCTCTCTCAGACCATAACCCGGCTTCCTCTGTCTGCTGTACCCAAATTTGTTTTCCGCTCTTATTTGTATATAGTGCACAAAAATACTGAAAACTTCTCCCGTTAATTGTAACAAAATTACTTTGCAAAAGCTTAAATTTATGCTAAACTATAGCTATGTTCTTCTGTAATGCTAACAAAAAACCCCATATGTATTACAGAACTTTGAATTGAACCGTGATAATCAGCTGTTTCTGAAGGGAGATGGATAAAAACTAATAATAAAGCATAAAAATACATTTATCCCGCTTTTATTTCAGCGGATACAGACGTGAAAAATTATCATTATATGAGCAGAAGGAGTACACAGATCATGATTAAAAAGGAAAATATAGAAAAAAAGCTTACCCGGGCTTTTTTCACTGTATCATCAATTGCCGCTGCTGCTGCAGTTGTTGCTTTGATTGCAATTATTGCTATAACTAACCGATATTCTTATGCACTGGAAAATTTTGGATTCGCGCAGGGAGATATCGGTAAGGCAATGTTTGAATTTGCAGACATCAGATCCTCTCTCCGGGCGGCAATCGGTTATGATGAACAGGAAGCAATTGATACCGTTGTAAAGCAGCATGAGGATTCAAAAGCTTTGTTTGAAAAATATCTTGCAGATGTTGAAAATACAATTGTATCGAAAAGCGGACGCGAAACTTACGACACCATTTTAAATGAATTAGACGCATACTGGGCTCTGGATACACAGATTATGGAACTGGGCGCAACCACAGACAGAGAATTATGCAAACAGGCCCAGGACATCGCTCTCAATGAACTGGCGCCGTCTTACAACACCATTTACAGCAACCTGCAGTCGCTTTTAGACGTTAAGGTAAAAGAAGGCAACAGCTTATCCAGAAAACTCGGTGCCGCAACGCTGATCCTTACCATCGCAATTATAGCCGTAATCGCCGCAGCTCTTTCTATTTCCATGAAAATCGGCCATAATATTGCCAAAGGAATTGCAGAACCGCTGCGAAAACTCGGAGAACGGATTGAAACATTTGCTGTCGGCGATCTGACCACGCCGTTTCCAGTAACCGATTCCGGCGACGAAGTAGAAGAAATGGGAAAGCATGTCGTACATATGGCAGATAATCTCAGCGCAATTATTGTAGATATGGAAAATGTGCTGGGTGAAATGGCTGTTGGAAACTATACCGTCACTTCAGGAATCGCAGAACGATATACCAGAGATTTTCAGAAAATGTATGAATCGATGCACGGACTGAAAGACCAGATGACGGAAACCTTAACTTCTATCGGAGAAACCTCCAGCCAGGTAAATTCCGGCTCCAATGACGTCGCCGCTGCCTCGCAGTGCCTCGCCGAAGGAGCTACCGAACAGGCCGGAGCTGTGCAGCAGCTGCATGCTACTATCAGCGATATTTCAGAAACCATGCAGAAAAGCGCGAAAAATGCCGATGAATCCTACAGACAGGCACAGTATTATGCAAATGAGGCAGATAACAGCCGTGAAGAAATGGCTACGCTTATGAGCGCAATGGAGCGGATTAACGAAGCTTCCACCCGGATTGGTGATATTATTTCCGAAATCGAATCCATTGCATCACAGACCAACCTGTTATCGCTGAATGCTTCCATCGAAGCCGCCAGAGCCGGAGAATCCGGGCGCGGTTTTGCAGTTGTAGCTGCCCAGATACGCGAGCTTGCCGACCAGAGCGCAAAAGCAGCAATCGATACCAGAAAACTGATTGAAGGCTCCATCCATGAAGTAGAACAGGGAAATCAGGCTGTAGAACGGGCTTCCGGCTCTATTCAGGCCGTTATGGACGGCATCCGGCAGATTGCTGATTTCTCCAGAAACCTGAAAACCATGGTCGAAGACCAGGCAGAAGCAATGCGCCAGGCAGAAATCGGCGTAAATAAAATCTCAGAAGTCATCCAGAGCAACGCGGCAACTGCCCAGGAGGCTTCCGCTACCAGCGAAGAACTGTCTTCCCAGTCTATTGTATTAGATGAACTTATCGGCCGTTTTATATTAAAAACAGAAGGCTGACATAACAAACCAGAGGGACTGTCATTCCTGCTATGCACATAGCTGATGCATAAGCCCTCTGGTTTCCTCTTCCTTAATCACCGAATCTATGAATAAGAATGAAAAACCCGGCAAATATTTTCAGGATGCCCTGTCCGATTTTGTATACGATGCAGCCAGCGGACGCGCCATCCGGCATCTTACAGACAGCGGATACACAGCTGCCCAGATTATGCAGCAGCTCAGCTATCCGACACCTTTCAAAAAATACAGCTTACCATTACACGTCATCTGAAAGAAGCCGGCGTTCTGCTCGAAGAACTGCCACTGCCTGATGCTTCATTTCGTTCAGTCCGACTGCGCTGTGCTTCACTGGAGAATGTTTTTTCGCTTCTTGTACAGTATCTCAGTTTGAATGGGGAAGAATATTCCTATGTTTCATGCCCGTCGCGGATGTCTGCGCAGACATGCTCAGCGCTGACTGCCAGAGAGCGGGATTACCTGGATGGAATTTTATGGGAGTCTTCTAAAGTAATGTATCACAGACTGAATCGGAGGATGCTTGAAATAGGGGCTCAGATGGCTTTTTATTCTGGGGATGTATGTTTTTATTTTTTGAAAAGCGGGGAGGCTGTGTTATTTATGCGGGAGTAACAGTTCAGGAAAATGGGGGGGATGTTATGGCTGCTCGGACGCCGGGAGAGGGGATTTGTCCGGTCTTCCTGCGGCTGCTCCAGAATGTTAAGAATCTCTAAGCATTCTGCTTCTGCACTATGGCACCGGACGGGACGCGGCACCTATTCGCCCTGGCTGAATGCCAGCAGCTACC